>DATKFB010000480.1:0-5766 GCA_035544435.1 Polyangia bacterium | reverse complement strand
CGCATCGACGTCGACGGGTTCTCGTTCGCGTTCGTCGGTGACCGCGTCGGGCACATGCGCGGCTTTCAGTGGGCCCTCGGCTGGACCCAAGCGGACGCGGGCCTCGACGGCGCGCAGCTCGCCGTGGGCGCGACCACCGTCGCCGGCCGCGCGCGCGGCCTCCAGCTCGCGGCCGGCGTGACGTCGTCGGAGGGCACGCTGCGCGGCGCGCAGGTGGCGGGCCTCGCGACCCTCTCGCGCGGCGAGATGCGCGGCCTGCAGCTTGGCGGCATCGCCACAATCGCGGGCGGCACGTTTCGCGGCGCCCAGGTCGGCGGCGCGGCGGCCGTGGCGCAGCGCATGAGGGGTCTGCAGCTCGCGGGCGCCGTCGCCGTCGCGGAGGACGCCCAGGGCTTGCAGCTCGCGCCCGTCAACGCCGCCCGGACCCAACGCGGGATGCAGCTCGGCGTCGTCAACGTCGCCGACGACGGCGGCGGCCTTCGCTTCGGCGTCGTGAACGTCGCGCGCCAGACGCGCGGCTTCCAGTTCGGCGTCGTCAACGTCGCCGAGCGCGACGACGGCGAGTCCTTCGCGATCGTCAACGTCATCGGCAACGGCATCCACGACGTCGCCGCATACGCGACCGACGCCATGCTCATGAACCTGTCCGTCAAGCTCGGCGGCCACCACCTCTTCACGTCGTTCGGCGCCTCGTACCAGCCCGGTGACGCCCTGCCCGCGGGCACCGAGGCGATCTCGCGCAGCGACGCGCGCTGGGGCGCGGGCCTCGGCATCGGCTGGCGCTTCGCCCTGCCCGCCGGACGGCTCGAGGCGCTCGAGCTCGAGGCCCACACCATGAACGTCTACCGCGCCTGGGGCGTGAGCAGCCACCCGCCCATGCTGAACACGCTGCGTGTCGCCGCCGTCGTTCGTCTCGCGCCTCACCTTTCGCTGCTGGCCGGCGTGGCCGGCAACGTCGTCGTCGGCCAGCAGGGCAGCGACCTCGACTCGTCGCTCGGCGGCCCCGAGCGCGTCATTCACGACGGCGGGACCACCGTCCGCATCTACCCCGGGTTCATCGCGGGCCTGCAGCTCTGAGCGTCGTGGAGTCGCCGCGGGATCACCACGTGCGACCGGCCGTGAACGGCGTCAACGACGATCGTCTTGGCGTTCCTCGCGCCGCTCTTCCTTGCGGTCGTGGCGCTCGTCCCTGCGCTCGTCGCGCCGCTCGTGCTTTTCGTCCCTGCGCTCTTGGCGCCGCTCGTGTCTTTTGTCCCTGCGCCCGAGGCGCTCGTCGCCGGCCTCGTCGCCCCAATCGCCCTGGCGCCAGACGTGGTGGTCGCCTTCGCGCTCCCAGCGGCCGGGATTCCAGCGACAACCGGGGCGCTCCGGGCGCTCCCGCTCCCAGTGGCCGTCGGCCCAGGCGTAGCTGCCGCCGCGCCACTCGTAGGCGCCGGCGATCCAGACGAAGCCGGGGCGCGGCGCCTGGACCTGCGCCGGCGCCGGCGGCGGCGACGGGGCCGGCTGCATCACGACCGCCCGCTGAGGCGGTGGCGCGGCCTCGACCCACCCGCCCGGGGCCGGCGGCGCTGCGCGCCACCCGCTCGTCTGCGCGAGCGTGCGCGCGTGCGCCACGGGCCGCGACGTCGGCGGGGAGGCGCTGGTTACCAGCGTGATGAAGGTCGAGAGGATCAGCGTGGGGGCGAGCATGCGGCATCTTTACGCCGCTGCCGGCGCGGCCACGGCGCATTCGCGAGCAGCGGCGACCGCCACAGCATCTCGACGGCCGCCAAGCGACGGTGGCCACACGTCGGCTCACCGGCGTTCAGCGCTTGTACACGCGCACGTAGTCGACGAGCATCGTCTGCGGGAAGGTCGTGCCGTCGGGCGGACCGGGGAAGGTGCCGCCCACGGCGACGTTGAGCAGAATGAAGAACGGGTGGTCGTAGACCCACTTGGCGCCCGCGGGAACATCGGCCGGCGTGCGCGTCTCATAGAGGTTGGTGTCGACATAGAAGCGCACGACACCCGTCTCCCACTCGACGGCGTAGACGTGAAAGTCGTCGGAGAGGACGGCGCCGCCGTCGGGCAACGAGTAGTGGCCCGTGAGCGGGTGCGACCCCGAGTAGCCTGGCCCATGGAGGCTGCCGAGGTTCGTGAGCGGCTGCGGGCCACGCACCTCCATGATGTCGATCTCGCCGCACTGGGGCCACGGCGTGGGACCGAAGTTGTTCCCCAGCATCCAGAAGGCCGGCCACATGCCGTTGCCCGTCGTGATCTTGGCGCGCGTCTCGAAGCGGCCGTAGGCCTGCTCGAGCTTGCCCTGCGTCTTCAGGCGCGCCGAGGTGAAGTTCCCCTGGGCGTCCTTCACGGCCGTGATGGCGAGGTTGCCGTTTCCGTCCATCACCGCGTTGGCGGCCTTGTTCGTATAGACCTGGAGCTGCGAGAGGCCCCAGCCGCCACCGCCGACGTCGTAGGACCAGTACTGGGGGTTGGGCGGCGTGCCGGCCGCGCCGTTGAACTCGTCGCTCCACGAGAGCGTCCAGCCCGCGTGCGGATCGGCGTCGAACGCGGCGTCGATCGTCGTGGCGGCGTCAGCCGCCTCGCCCGCCGCGCCCGATGGGCCAACCGTGCCCGCGAGGCCGGCCGTTCCCGCGACGCCCGAGCCGCCAATCATCCCCGCGACGCCCGAGCCGCCAATCATCCCTGAAGCGCCCGAGGCGCCAACCATCCCCGCGACGCCCGAGGCGCTGGACCCGCCGTCGCCACCCGAACCAGCGCCCGGCTTACCCCCGGAGGATGCTGGCGTGCAAGCGACGACCGCCATCAAGACAGTCGAGGCGAGAAGAGCGAAGATTGAGCTTGGTTTCATGGCCTCATGGCGCGCGCGAGGGCCGCCTGGGTTCGCCGCCGCACGGCAGTAAGAATTATACCAGCGGCGGGCCTTCCTCGTTTCGTCAGCGATGGCGGATTGCACCCGAACGCCGCGCGCGTCGGCCGACATCCGCCAGGGCTGTCGCGGGATCCGGCCGTTCGCGCTCCGACATGAGCGCAAATCGTCGACCGCGACGTACACCCTCACGAAGGTGACGACGCCTGGATCTTGACCGCCGAGGGGACGGCGCCTGTTATGGTGTCGCCCCAATCTCGAGGAGGAATCCATGAAGAACGCCATCGTGCGCCTCGCGCTCATTTCGTCCCTCGCCCTCCTTTGGACCGTGCTCTCGCCCGCGCGGGCTCGGGCCCAGATGGGTGACCCCACGAAGGTCACGCTCAAGACGACGCCCGTCGCCGGCAGCGTATCGATGATCGAAGGCGCGAACGGCTTCGCGGGCGGAAACGTCGGCGTCTCCGTGGGCGACGACGGCGTCCTCGTAATCGACGACGAGCTGCAGCCGCTCGCGACGAAGCTGCGCACGGCCCTCGCCGACCTCTCGAAGAAGCCCGTGCGCTTCGTGCTCAACACCCACGTGCACGCCGACCACACGGGCGGAAACGCCGCGCTCGGGGCCGCCGGCGCGGTCATCGTCGCGCACTATAACGTTCGCAAGCGCCTCTCGGCCGACCAGTTCATGGAGTTCATGGGCCAGAAGAAGACCATCCCCGCCTCGCCCGCCGCCGCGTTACCCGTCGTGACGTTCAACGACGATCTGACCTTCTTCTTCAACAGCGACGAGATCCAAATCTTGCACGTCGCGCCCGCCCACACGGACGGCGACAGCATCGTTCTGTTCAAGAAGGCCAACGTCCTGCACATGGGCGACACCTTCCTGGGCGGCTATCCCATCGTCGACGTCTCGAGCGGGGGCCGGTACGAGGGTTACATCGCGGCCGCCGAGCGCGCGCTCGGCCTGGTCGACGACGCCACGAAGATCATCCCCGGCCACGGCCCCGTGATGGCGAAGGCCGACCTCGCCGCCTGGCGCGACATGCTCGTGAAGATCCGCGACAACGTCGCGGCGCTCGCCGCGCAGAAAAAGACGCTCGACGAGATCAAGGCCGCCAAGCCGACCGCCGCGTTCGACGCCCGCTGGGGGCAGGGCATGATCAAGGCCGACATGGTGGTCGAGACCGTCTACAAGGCGCTGCCGCCGGCGCCCGCCAAGAGCGCCGCGAAGCGCAAGCGCTGAGCCGGCGGCGCGCCGCGCGCGTGGAGGCGACCGCGCTTGGCCTTGAGCAAGTAGTAGTGGGTCATCGTCGCCTTGGGCGGGATGGCCCAGTCGCCGAGGACGCGCAGCGGGTTCGTGAACGCGTCGTCGACGCGCACCTCGAAGTGCAGGTGCGGCGGCGACACCTTGACGCCCGTCGTGCCCACGAAGCCGATGGTCTGACCCGCCTTGACGCGATCGCGCTCGGAGATGACGTACGAGCGCAGGTGCATGTAGCAGGTCACGACCTTGCGCTCGGCGCCGTCGTGATCGATGCAGACGTAGATGCCGCCCACGCCCAGGCGCCGGTGCGCGAAGCGGGCTATCTGCGACGGCGGGATGTCCCCGTGCCGGGGATGCCCGACGAGGTTCGCGCCCGCGAAGATCACGGTGCCGTCGGCCACGGCGCGCACGGGCTCGCCCAGGCTGGCCGTCAGATCGAGCCCGCGGTGCTGGCGCGCGCCGCCGTCGCGCTCCTCGCCGGGCCCGCTCGTGGCCACGCGCGGCGGCGCCTCGAGCGGCGAGAGCATGTCGACCCCGACGCGCGTCGGACGCGCGACCTCCGCGGCACCCGCGTAGGCGACCAGCATGCGGCGGCGCGCCGTCAGCACGAGATCCTCGTGGCCGCTGCTTCGCACCTCGTCGCCCCAGATGAAGTGCGAGACGGCGTCGCGGTGGGCCACGCCGCCGAAGGCCGCGTCCGAGGCGAGGTGCGTCTGCTTCCACATCGCGAGCAGCTTGGCGCCGACGGCGAGGTTAGTCGCCGGCTCGAGCAATCGCCGCGTCGTGAGCAGCGGCCGCAGCTCGGCGTCGAGCTTGGGCGCGCCGGGCTGCCGGTACATCGCCGCGTCGATGGCGAGCAAACCGACGCCGGTGCGCGTCTTGAGCTTCGCGTTGCAGTCGCTCGCCGTGAACGCGAGCGCCGCGAGCTCGAACGGATCGATTGCGGCGGCCCCGGCCGCGGCGAGCACGTCGGCCGACAGGGCCGCGACGCGATCGCCCGCGTCGACGGCGCACAGACGCGCGAACGCGGCGTGGAAGCGCTCGGCATCGATCGCGGGCGGCGTCTCGGGCTCGGCGGGCCAGGTCGCGAGGTTGCGAAGCTGGTGCGCGGGCTTGGGCTCGACGGACGGCGCGCGCGCGGGCCACGGCCGCGACGCGAGCGCGACTGACGCCGACGCGACGGACGTACAAAAAATCAGCGCGGATCCCGCCGCGCCCCATCGCGGAAACCCCAACCCCGCAGTTATAGGTCGCGTGACGGCCCGCGAGCACGACCTTTTTTCGTGCCCCTGAATGACGCGGCGGGGCGACGTGCCGCCCTCGTTTCTTCGGGACGGGCTCCTCTTCGGGCGGGCTCCGAAACGCATACCCATCAACGGCCCACCCTCATCTCTAGCCCACCCTCACCTCTAAGGGGACATTCTGCCCGAACAGCGGCGTGCGGTGTGAGGCCGCGACGGCGCCCCGAGTGGGGCGCTTCTACGGAATGATGTAGTCCTTGCATCCGTAAATGGTCTGCACGTTATTGGCGGCGCTGCTTTGGATGGCGTCACAAGACGCGCCGAAGACCGCCACGGCGTTGTGGTCCGCTCCCGTGGGATTGCTCTCCCCAGTTGTGACCGGGCGGCCAGAACCG
>DATKFB010000479.1:0-3258 GCA_035544435.1 Polyangia bacterium | reverse complement strand
TCGAAGCAGGCGCGCCGCATGATCGCCTCGACCTGTGGCGGTCCGTCGAACGCAAAGCGCTCAGGCGGGTTGGCGCCGATGTCCTGCGTCGGGATGCCGATGACCTTGGCCGGGAAGACCTGCAGGACGACGAACCCGACGATTCCCGCCACGGTGCCGATCTTGAGCAACTTCTGCATTCGGGGCGACATGGGACGACGATAGGCGACGGCGAGGCGTTGCTCAAGGGGTCTCGGCGCAGGCCCCGACGACGCGGAATCCTTGGGCGCGCGCGGCCATAGCGAGCGCGGCTCGAGCGCGTCGAGACGTTCACGACGCTCGATCAACTTCCTAAAACCCGTCTGGCGCGGCCACTTGCGCGCCGAGGCGAAGGTCGTCAAGCGCGGTCCCACCGTGGGGCTCGTCGGGTGCGACGTCCTCGACGACAAGGGCAGCCTCGTCGCGCGCCCGAGCAGAACGTGCCTCACGCTGCGGGGGACGCGGCTCGAGGGCGCTAAGCGGAGCGCGCGCGGGAGTGGCCACCGTTGCACCGACGTTCACGCCTCGCGGCGAGTCAGGCCTTCTTCTCTTCGCCCCGCAGGAGGCGCGCGATGTTCTGCCGATGGCGCACGGTGACGAGCAGGGCGACCACCGTCGCGAGCACGAGGTAGGGGCGGGCCAGACCGCCGAGCAGCGTCGCGAACACGGGGAAGGACCAGATTCCCAGCAGCGAGCCGATGGACGAGAGGCGGAACAGCGCATAGGCGACGACGTAGAGGCCGAAGCCGCACAGGGCGGCGGGCGGCGAGAGCGCGAGCGCGACGCCGAGGGAGGTCGCGACGCCCTTGCCGCCGCGGCCGCGCAGGAAGATCGTGAACATGTGGCCGACGATCGCGGCGAGGCCCGCGAGGGCGACGTCGTTGGCAGGCAGCCCGAGGTGCTGCCCGAGCGTCACGGGCGCGAAGCCCTTGGCGGCGTCGGCCAGCAGCACGACGATGGCCCAGGGTTTTCCGAGCGCGCGCGCCACGTTGGTCGCGCCGATGTTTCCGCTGCCGACTGCGCGCAGATCGACGCCCTTGGCGCGGGCCACGACGAGGCCGAAGGGAATCGAGCCGGCGACGTAGGCCGCCGCACAGAGGAGGAAGGACGTCATGGCTGCTCGGCGGGCGAAGGCTCTAGCGCTTGGCGCGCGGCGAGCTCGGCGCGCGCGCGCGCCGCGGCGACGACGGGGCCGCGGGCCCAGAAGGCCGCGACGTCCTCGAGCGACTCCGTGCGCGGGCAGTCGGGCGGAAGGCTCGCAATGAGGCGCGCGCCGTAGGCGCGGTGGTGCAGGCGGCCGTCGAGGACGGCGACGATGCCGAAGTCGCCGTGGCTGCGGATGAGGCGGCCGAAGCCCTGCTTGAGCGCGAGGGCGGCGCGCGGCAACTGCAGCTCCGAGAACGGCTCGCCGTCGTTCTCGCGGATGTGGTCGATGCGGGCCGCCGTGAGCGGGTCGTCGGGCACGGCGAACGGAATCTTGTCCATGACGACGAGCGAGAGCGCCTCGCCGGGCACGTCGACGCCCTCCCAGAAGCTCTGCGTCGCGAGGAGCACCGATCCGATCTTGTCGCGCAGCTCGGCGAGCAGGAGGTGGCGGGGCTTCTCGCCCTGGACGAGCAGCGGGAACTTCGTGTGGGCGCGCAGATAGGCTTCGCCGACGCGCAAGTTGCGGAAGCTCGTGAAGAGCAGGAGCGCGCGACCGCCCGTGAGCGTCGCGAGCTCGGCCATGCGCGCGGCCGCCGCGGCCGCGAAGGCCTCGTTCTTGGGCTCGGGCAGATCCGCGGCGACGTAGAGCAGCGATTGGCGCGCGTAGCGAAACGGGGAGGCGAAGGTCACCTCGGCGGCGGAGTCGCCGAGGCCGATGCGCTCGCGGATGAAGTCGAACGCGCCCGCGACCGTGAGCGTCGCCGAGGTGAAGATGAGCGGGCCGGGGCAGGCGTCGAAGGCGCGCGCGAGGGTCGGGCCGACGTGGATGGGCGACGCGTGCAGGCTCACGTTGCGCGCGGTGGCCGCGAGCCAGCGGACGTCGCTTCGGCCTCGGCCCGTGGCGCGGCCACCCGCGAGTTGGCCCAGATCGCCGCGCACGGCGTTCGCCCGCCGGCCGAGCGCCGCGAGCTCGGCCGGGTGGTCGGACTCCCGGACGGCGTCGCTCTCGCCGTCGAGCCAGGTCGCGATCTCCTCGAGCACGCCGTCTAGCTCGTGGTAGCGCGCGAGCGCCGGGCCGGTCCAGAGGTTCTCGGGTACGGGGACGCGCACCTCGTCGAGGCCGGGGCGCGGCGCGGGCAGGCGGTCGCGCAGGGCGTCGGCGAGCGCGCCCGCCGCGCCGTTCAGGCGGCCGGTCGCCGACTGCGCGCGCGCTGCATCGAGCGCGGCGGCGCGCGCGAGGTCGCGCGCGAGCGCGAACAGCCGTTGTGTCGAGACGTGCAGGCCGAAGAACTCCGTCGCGACGTCCTCGATCTGGTGGGCCTCGTCGAAGATGACGACCTCGTGCGGGGGCAGCACCTGGGCCTCCGGCCATTGGGTGCGCAGCGCGAGGTCGGCGAAGTAGAGGTGGTGATTGACGATGACGAGCTGCGCGTCGGCGGCTCGCCGGCGCATCTGCGTGACGAAACACTTCTCGAAGTACGTGCAGCGCGCGCCAATACGCGTCTCGGGCGTGGCCTGCACGTCGCGCCACAGCGACGAGTCGTCCGGCAGCTCGGCGAGGTCGGCCCGGTCGCCGGTCGCCGTCTCGCTCACCCACGCGAGCACGCGATCGAGCTCGGGAGAAGGTAAAAGCGAGCGTTGCCGGTCGCGCTCGCCGAGGCGGCGCAGGCAGACGTAGTTCTGCAGGCCCTTCATGAGGGCCCACGTGAGCGGGCGCCCCAGCGCGCCCGTCGGATCGAGGATGGCGCGCAGGCGCGGGAGGTCGATCGTCGCGATCTGGTCCTGGAGGGTCTTCGTGCCCGTGCTGACGACGACCTTGCGGCCCGACAGGAGCGCCGGGATCAGGTAGGCGAGCGTCTTGCCGGTGCCGGTGCCGGCTTCGACGAGCAAGCGCTCGTCGCCCTCGATGGCGGCGGCGATGCGTTCGGCCATGGCGAGCTGGCCGGGGCGCGACTCGTAGCCGGGAAAAGCCGCGGCGCAGAGGCCTCCCGACGAGAGGATCTGCCGCACCGCCGCGATCATTTCCGCCGGCTCGCCTTTTCCACGAGGCCCGAGACGCCGAAGCGGCGCGCGAGCTCGCCGAAGACGCGGTCG
>DATKFB010000478.1:0-3818 GCA_035544435.1 Polyangia bacterium | reverse complement strand
CGGCGATCTCGCGCTGCGGCCAGCCGAGCTCGACGGCGCGCACCATGCCGCCGAGCCCGTCGATGGTCTCGATGAGCTTCGTGGCCTCGGCCTGCATGCGATCGGTGAGCGACTCGACGAAGTAGCTGCCGCCGAGCGGGTCGGCGACCGCGGGCACGCCCGACTCCTCGGCGACGATCTGCTGAGTGCGCAGCGCGAGCGTCGCCGCGTCCTCGGTGGGCAGCGCGAAGGTCTCGTCGTAGCTGTTGGTGTGCAGCGACTGCGTGCCGCCCAACACGGCGGCGAGCGCCTGCAGCGTCGTGCGCACGACGTTGTTGAGCGGCTGCTGCGCGACAAGCGACACGCCCGCCGTCTGGGCGTGGGCGCGCAGCATCTGCGCGCGCGGGCTCTTCGACCCGAAGCGATCGCGCATGATGTGCGCCCACATGCGGCGCGCCGCGCGCAGCTTGGCGACCTCTTCGAAGAAGTCGCTGTGCACGTCCCAGAAGAACGACAGGCGCTGCGCGAAGGTGTCGACGTCGAGGCCGGCCGCGCGCCCGAGCTCGACGTAGGCGATGCCGTCGGCCAGCGTGAAGGCCAGCTCCTGCACGGCCGTCGCGCCCGCCTCGCGGATGTGGTATCCGCTCACGCTGATGGTGTTCCAGCGCGGCATGCGCGCCGTGCAATAGACCAGCATGTCGCGCACGATGCGCAGGTGCGGGCGCACGCCGCAGATCCACTCCTTCTGCGCGATGAACTCCTTGAGCATGTCGTTCTGCAGCGTGCCGCCCAGCGCTTCGGGCGCGATGCCGCGCCGCTCGGCCACGACGACGTAGAACGCCAGCAGCGCGACCGCCGGCGCGTTGATCGTCATCGACGTCGTCACCTGGTCGAGCGCGATGCCGTCGAACAGCCGCTCCATGTCGGCCACCGAGGCCACCGACACGCCCTCGCGCCCGACCTCGCCGCGCGCCTGGGCGTCGTCGGGGTCGAAGCCCATGAGCGTCGGCATGTCGAAGGCCGTCGACAGTCCCGTCTGTCCGTGCGCGAGCAGGAACTTGAACCGGTGGTTCGTGTCCTCGGGCGTGCCGAAGCCCGAGAACATGCGCATCGTCCAGGGCTTGCCGCGGTACATGCTCGCGTGTGGGCCCCGCGTGAAAGGGAAGGCGCCCGGATCGCCCAAATCGTCACGGTAGGTCGACGTCGCAGCGTCGGGATCGGGGGGTCGATAAACGGGCTCGAGCTTGATCCCCGATTGGGTCTGTCGAAGGGTCAGCGGCAGCTTCTGATCATCTTCGACGGGGGGCTTTCTCGCTGAGTCAGACATGGCGGGTCGCCGCCGGTGAGTCTACTCTGAGCGCAGCGCCGCATGCTCCCCAAGCTCGTCCTCTTCGATCTCGACGGCACGCTCGTCGATTCGGCCCCCGACATCGCCGCTGCGCTCAACGCCGCCCTCGCCGAGCTCGGCCAGCCCGTGCAGCCGCTGCCCGTCGTCAAGAGCTACGTGGGCGACGGCGCCGCCAAGCTCGTCGAGCGCGCCGCGGCGCCGAGCCCGCAGGTCGATCAGGAGGTCCTCCTCGATCGCTTCAAGGCTCAGTACGCCGCCCACGTCTGCGTGCACACGAGCGTCTACCCAGGCATCCTCGAGATGCTCGAAGGCTTCGCGTCCCGGGGCACGCGCCTGGCCGTCGTCACGAACAAGCCCGGCGACCTCGCCCGAGCGCTCGTGCGCGCCCTCGCGATCGATCGATACTTCGCGGACGTCCTGGGCGACGGCGACGGCTTCCCGCGCAAGCCCTCGCCCCAGATCGCGCTCGCCGTCTGCGCGCGCCAGGGCGTCGCGCCCCCCGACGCCGTGCTCGTGGGCGACGGCCTCCCCGACGTGCGCCTCGCGCGCGCCGCCGGTTGCCGCGTGGCCGCCGTCACCTGGGGCTACACGTCGCTGGAGATCCTCGCCGCCGAGGCGCCCGACTGGCTCGTCGAGGATCCCCGGGTCTTGCTCGCGCTACCGCGCCTCTGATGGTGGTTTCACAGTTTGTATACCGCCGCTGAAGCGCGCGTCGCTCAACCGTCGAACGTCACGCGACAAATCCTCCATTGCGGCAGCACCGTGGCGCCGAAGCGTTCGTAGAACTTTATGGCGCCCGCGTTCCAGTCGAGGACCGACCACTCGAGGCGACCGGCGCCGCGGGCCTCGGCGCGGCGCTTGACCTCGGTGAGCAAGGCGGCGCCCACGCCGCGCCGCCGGTGGCTCTCGAGCACGAAGAGATCCTCGAGGTAGACGCCGGGGCGCGTGAGGAACGTCGAGTACGTCGTGAAGAAGAGGGCGAAGCCGACGGCCGCGCCGTCCTCCTCGGCGAGGACGGCCTCGGCGACGGGACGCTCGCCGAAGAGGTGGCGCGCGAGCTCCTCGGCGCTGCCGGAGACGGTGTACTCTAAGCGCTCGAATCGCGCGAGCGCCCGCACGAGCTCGAAGAGTGCGTGCTCGTCACCTGTAACGGCCGTGCGAAGGTTCATGTCGTCATTATCGCGCGGCCCACGGGCTCGGCGATCGCGTCCTCGGTCTCGCGCGCCGTCGGGTTGGTTTCGCGGCCGCCGGGTAGGCGGCACGCAGTGTTGCGGCGACGGCGCGCAGGGCGGGGGCAAGGGGGCAAGCAGGGCGCCACACGAGGCCCACGGTTCGGAACGCGGCGGGATCGGCGAGCGGACGCAGGACGAGGGGCGCGCGCCGGCTCTCCGTGGGGACGGCGAGCGCGGGCAGAAGCGTCACGCCGGCGCCGGCCGCCACCATCTGCGCGAGCGTAGGCAAGCTCGTGGCGCGAAAGCCCAGCTCCTCGGGGCGCGCGCTGCCGCACGCGGCCAGCGCCTGGTCGCGCAGGCAGTGCCCGTCGTCGAGCAGCAGCAAGGGCGCGCCGACGAGCTCCTCGGCCGTCACGGGAGCGGCGCGCCGCGCGAGGGCGTGGCCGCGTGGCGCGGCCAGCAGGAATGGATCGCGTCCGAGCGACTCGCGCGCGAGCTGCCCGAGATTGGCCTCGAGCGCAACGAGGGCCGCGTCCAGCGTGCCCTCCTCGAGGGCGCCCACGAGCGCGCTGGTCTTGTCTTCGGTCCAGCATACGTCCAAGCGCGCGTGCTCGCGCCGCAGCGCGCGCACGACGTCGGGAAGAAAGTATGAGGAGATCGTGGGGATGACGCCGATGCGCAGCGTCCCCGCCAAAGGGTCGACGAGCCGACGCCCGGCGTCGGCAAGGTCCTCGGCGTCGGTGAGCACGCGGCGCGCCCGCGCCACGAGCGTCTCGCCCGCGGCGGTCAGCAGGACGCGCCGCCGGTCGCGCTCGAAGAGACGAGCGCCCAGGGCCTCCTCGAGCTCGCCGAGCTGCGCCGACAGAGACGGCTGCGAGACACCGCAGGTCTCGGCCGCGCGCCGGAAGCTGAGCGTGTCGGCCACGGCCACGGCGTACTGGAGCTGGCGCAGCGTGAAGAGGGGAGGCGGGCGGCGGGGCGCACTCATAGCACAAAACTATGACATGCATAGAAATAATATCTTAGAACTATCAGCCGCCGCGGGCCATCTTGAAGGCCAGGAGGACCGCAATGCTGACCATCACCGACGAGTTCCCGAAGTTTTCCGCCGACGCCGTGGTGAGCCTGGAGAAGGGCGCCGAGTTCCGCGCCGTCACGAGCGAGGATTACCCCGGCAAGTGGAAGGTCATTTTCTTCTGGCCCAAGGACTTCACCTTCGTCTGCCCGACGGAGATCGCCGCCTTCGGGAAGCGGACGCGCGACTTCGCCGATCGCGACGCCCAGGTTCTGGGCGTCAGCACTGACAACGAATACGTGCA
>DATKFB010000477.1:0-2526 GCA_035544435.1 Polyangia bacterium | reverse complement strand
CGGCGCCCGCGTCGACCTCATCGACACGGGAGGCTGTCCGCTCGTCGTTGGGCGCCTCTTGCGCGATCCGTCCTGGCCGACGGTCACGATCTACAACCACCTCGACGTCCAGCCGGCCGATGGCCCCGAGTGGAGATCGCCGCCGTTCTCCTTCACGCGCGCCGGCGACTCGTGGTTCGGTCGCGGCACGACCGACGACAAGGGCCCGGCCCTCACGGCCCTCTACGGCGCGCGTCTCGCGCTCGAGGAGGACGCGCGCGTCAACGTCCAGTTCCTCTGGGAGCTCGAGGAGGAGATCGGCAGCCCGAACTTCGAGCGCGGGTTGGCGGCCGCCATCGCGGGCGACGCCGCCACGGGCCGACCGCCGTTCCGGACCGACTCGGTCGTGGTCTCGGACACGATCTGGATCGCCGCGGGGCGGCCCGCGATCGCCTACGGGCTGCGCGGTCTCCTCGGCTTCACGGTGACTCTACAGACGGGCGCGAAGGACGTGCACTCGGGCACGACGGGCGGCGCCGCGCGCAACCCCGTGGGCGAGCTCGCGGCGCTCATCGCCGCGTGCGTCGACGCGCGTACCGGCAAGGTGAAGATCCCCGGCTTCTACGCCGACGTTCGCCGCCTCACGGCCGCCGAGAAGAAGGCCTTCGGGCGCGCCGGCTTTTCGGCCAAGCGCTTTCGGGTGGCGCACGAGCTCTACGGCCTGCGCCCGCACCGCGACGACCTCGCCGTCATGGAATCGATCATGGCGCTGCCGACCTTCGAGGTTCACGGTCTCGTGGGCGGCTACGCCGGGCCCGGCATCAAGACCATCGTTCCGCATCGTGCCGAGGCCAAGCTGTCGACGCGCCTCGTGCCCGACCAGAGGCCGGCCAAGATCTTCGAGCTCGTGAGGCGGTTCATCAAGAAGCGGCTCCCCGACGCCGTCGTCGCGCGCGAAGGCGCGCTCGAGCCCTATCTCGCGCCCATCGGCGGCCCGCACAACGCGGCGGCCGCCGAGGCCATGCGCGAGACCTTCGGGCGCGAGCCCGGGTTCACGCGCGAGGGCGGCTCGATCGGGGCCGTGCTCACGATGCGCCGGCTCCTGGACGCGCCGGTGACCTTCATGGGCCTGTCGCTGCCCGAGCACGGGTACCACGCCATCAACGAGAACTACGACTGGGGCCAGGCGGCGGGGGGCATGGAGATGTTCCGCCGCTATTTTCACAAGGTCGCCGCGATGGGCCAACCGGCAGAAGCGGCCGCCGGGGCGCCGCTTCCGAGACCGGCTCGTCGCCGTGGTTGAATCTGGCGCGCGGGGGGCTAGGATCACGTGATGAGCGACGCCCCCGTCTCGCCAGCGCCCGCGTCCCCGCCGCCCGTGAGCCGGGGTGCCGCATGGAAGGTCGTCGTGTCCGTCATCGCCGTCACGGGCGCCGTGGCCTTCATGCTCAAGGCTTCGGTCAAGGAAGGCGCCGAGTTCTACAAGCACGTCGACGAGGTCATGGCCAAGACGTCGGACTGGCACGGCAAAAAGCTCCAGGTCCACGGGCACGTCGTCGACGGCTCGATCGAGCAGGCCAAGGGCACGCTCACCTATCGGTTTCTCATCGAGAGCCGCCCGCCGCGGCCGCACGCCGTCATCAGCGCGGCGTACACCGGCCTCGTGCCCGACACGTTCAAGTCGGGCGCCGAGGTCGTCGCCAAGGGCACGCTCGGTCCAGACGACAAGCTCGACGTCGTGCCCGACGGCATCATGGCCAAGTGCCCCTCGAAGTACGAAGCCGGCAAGGTCACCGCCAAGGTCATCGACCCCGGCGTCGCGGCCAAATAAGGTGCCAGAAAAGGTCGCTCCAGCGCAGGCAGGCTTCGCCTGCCGGAGCCGGCGTCGGGGGCGCGGGACCTCAGGGTCCCGAACTTATTAGTTGTACCGGAGGCCGTCGACGGCGCGCATGCGGCTGGCGCGCAGCGCGGGGTAGAGCGTCGACAGAAAGCAGATGCCGAGCGTGGCGGCGGCCACGGCGACGACCTCGCTCGCGGCGATGCGCACGGGGAGCTCGCCGATGAGATAGACCTTCGGGTCGAGCGGGTAGCCGTAGAGGCGCGCCAGGACGCACACGAGGAGCCCGTAGAGGATGCCCATGCCCGTGCCGATGGCGCCCACGGTGGTGCCGCCCACGAGGAAGATGCGCGCCACCATCGAGGCGCGAGCGCCCATCGACTTGAGGATCGCGATCTCGCGCACCTTCGACAGCACGATCATCGTGAGGGAGGCGATGATGTTGAACGCCGCGACGACGATGATGAGCACGAGCAGCAGCGAGATGATGACCTTCTGCATCGTCAGCGCCATGAAGAGGTTGTGGTTGAGCTCCTTCCAGTCGATGACGCGATAGGGAGCATCAAGCCGGCGCGACACCTCGTGCGTCATTTGCAGCGCCATCATGGGATCCTTGAAGCGCAGCTCCCCGCCGAAGACGGAGCCGCGCGCGCTGGCGATCCGGCCGGCGTCGGCGAGGCTGACGTAGGCGAGGCGCGTGTCGTACTCGT
>DATKFB010000476.1:0-4184 GCA_035544435.1 Polyangia bacterium | reverse complement strand
CGGCGAGGTGACCTTCGTGCTCGACGGCCTCCTTCACGATCGCGGACAGGTCTATGGCCCGGGCAGCGTCGTCGAGGCGGCCCCGGGAACCGAGCACGACTACACCGCCGGTCCGGGGCGCGATCTCGTCCTCGTGTCGCTGCATGGCGGCGTGGAATATCTCGCCTGAAGCGCTTTGGCGCCGGAAATCGATTCGATCGCACGATCTGATCGCCTCCGGCGCACGTAGCGAGAACACAAAGGAGACACGTCCATGAAACAGACCGTCAATAGAATGTTGGGGATCGCTCTCGTGCTGGCCGTGGCGACCAGCACGAGTTTCTCTCGAACGGCCGCGGCCGCGGCCGCCAGCAAGGACGAGGACGCAGTCAAGGCGCGCGTCGCGGAGTTCATCGCCCTCTTCAACAAGGGCGACGCAAAGGCCATGTCCGCGTTCTGGGTCGAGGACGGCTCGCTCGTGAACCCCGTGGGCATGGTCGGCAAGGGACCGGCCGAGATCGAGAAGGTCATCGCGGGCGACCTGGCGACGATCCTCAAGGACACGAAGATGGAGATGAAGGTCGTGGCCTTCCGCCCCGTGGGCAAGGAGGCCGCCTGGGTCGAGCTTGAGCACACGGTGAGCGGCGCCAAGGGCCCCGACGGCAAGCCGATGCCCCCGATGACCTTCCACGTCCCCGCCCTCATGGAGAAGAAGGGCAAGACCTGGATGATCGCCGAGGCGCGGCCGTACGCCTACCTGCCGATGCCGGCGAAGCCGAGCACGACCGCCAAGAAGTAGCGCGGCCCCCGGGCGCTCCCCGCGACGGGACTTATATTCCTCGCGGGGAGGTTCCGCCTTGTCGCGGCAGCGAGCGAGCGCGCCGCGGGCCGAGGATGAGCACCGCCAGCCGTGTTCGAGAGACGCGCTTGGACGACGCTGGCGGTCGGGCTCGGCGCTCGTCGGTGTCGCGCGCGTCGAGGCCGGCAGCCACTTCCCGAGCGACGTCCTCGTGGGCGCTGCCGTGGGAACCAGCTTCGGCCTCGCCGTGCCCGCGTTGCACACGCTCAACCTGCAGGCGACGGCCCTAGCCGGCCCCCAAGCCGGCCCCCAGACGAGCGGGCTGGCCGTGACGGACACCTTCTGACGGCTGCCTTCTTCGTGTCGCAGTTGGACGACGAACGAGCATGGCGGCGGCCGACAGGTCGCCCGTGAAAAAAGTTCGCCGGCGATGTCGGAATTGGCCCTCCCCATCCGTCGTGTCGTTGAAAGCCGGTTCATGCCGAACCGGCCGAGGCACCTCGAAAGGAGAATGACCATGACGACGATGCTGATGGACGAGACCAATCACCGCTTCGGCGCCGAGACGCGCACGACGACCGCGGCGCGCGCCATGAAGGCGCGGCGCTGGATCGGACGCGTCATGACGGGCCTCCCCCTGCTGTTCCTGACCTTCGACGGCATCATGAAGCTCGCGCGCCCGCCTGTCGTGGTGGCTGGCACCGTGCAGCTCGGTTACGCGCCGAGCGTCATCATCCCGCTCGGGATCGTGCTGACGATCTGCGTGGCGCTCTACGCCGTCCCGCGCACGGCGATCTTAGGCGCGGTCCTGCTCACGGGCTACCTGGGCGGCGCCATCGCCTCGCACGTGCGCGTCGGCGACCCGCTGTTCAGCCACGTCCTGTTCCCGATCTATGTCGCCGTCCTGCTTTGGGGCGGTCTCTATCTGCGGGACGGCCGTCTGCGCGGGGTCTTCGCGCGCCCGGTGTGCGTGTGAAGCACCGGCCGTCGGCGTTTCCGCGCCAGACGGGCGTCCCGCCCACGCGCGGCCCGACGCCCGCGCGCGCCGCGCGTCGTCGCCGCACGCGCGGCGCGCCGGCAGACGCGCGTGTTGGCGCCACCGGCCAGCTCGGATCGAGCACCGTTGCGCCAGCGCTCGGCCTGCTGCTCTCGATGATGGACTTCGATGGTAGGGCCTGGCTGCAGGTTGCACTCACTGCTCCGATCCGCTCAGACTGTTGTTGTGCTCAAAAAGAAATCGCAGCCCGTGACAGCACCTCGCGGCCTAACGAGCCGCCTGTTGGCGTTGTCGCTAAAACGCGCGCGGCCGCAGACCAGGCTGCTCCGCGCAGCAGCGGCGGTCAGACCAAAGGCCGACTCGTCACGGGGTGCAGGGTCAGTCCTCGATCTGATTGACGATCTCGTGGGATCGCTCGAAGGTCCAAGGGAGCTCGGAAGTAATCCAAAGCACCGACGCGACTTCGGGAAATGACGGCGCCCGCAATGGACTTCGCCTCCGCCCGGCCCGGTTGGTGGATTCGGGGCCCGCACCTGCAGACGCTGTGGGCGCGGCTCGCGCGGTCGCGGCGCCTCGTCGGCTTCGAGCGGGAGGTGCTCGCGACGCCTGACTGCGACGAGCTCGTGCTCGACCACGCGGCGGGACCACCGGGTGCGCCGCGCGTGATCCTGCTGCACGGGACGGAGGGCAGCGCGTACTCGCTGCACTCGCAGGGCTTGGCCCTGCTCGTCGCGCGCGCGGGGTGGCGGGGGACCGTGCTGAACTTCCGGTCGTGCGCGCGCGACCCGCGCGACATTCGACGCCGGCTGCGCAACCTCCGGCCGCGGCTCTATCACGCCGCCGACACGGCGGACCTCGATCTCGTCGTGCGCACGCTGCGCGCGCGCGAGCCGGACGTGCCGCTGTTCGCCATCGGCTTCTCGCTGGGCGGCGGCGTCCTGCTCAAGTGGCTCGGCGAAAAAGGTGGCGACTCGCCGCTCGCCGCGGCGGCGACGATCTCGGTGCCCTACGACCTCGCGGCGTCGGTCCAGTTCCTTGAGCGGCGCGCGGCGCGCCTCTACGTCTACAACTTCATGAGGCGGGTTCGGCCCAAGGCGCTCGACGTGCTGGCGCGCTTCCCGGCCGAGACGGCGCACGTCGATCGCGAACGCGTGCGGCGCGCGCGCACGATCCGCGAGTTCGACGACTGCGCGACGGCGCCGCTGCACGGCTTCGCGGGCGCCGACGACTACTACGCGCGCGCGAGCGCGCTGCCCGAGCTGCCGCGCATCCGCGTCCGCACATTGTGCATCAGCGGGGAGGACGACCCCTTCTATCCCGCGCACGCCATCTCTCCCGTGCGCGCGGCGGCGTCGGATCGCGTGACGTTCGCCGTGACGTCATGGGGCGGCCACACGGGCTTCGTGAGCGGCCGCTGGCCGTGGCGCCCCGTTTACTGGGCCGAGGAGGCGGCGATCGCGTGGCTCGCCGCGCACGGAGCGGTCACGGATTCGACGACACTTCGAAGCTGAATCGTTCCCGAGTCGTCGCCGAACGGACGTCGCGAAGGGCGCATGCTGGACCGGCTGCAATGGCCCTCGAGTGGAAACAGTCGCCCTGGATGGACTGCTATCGGGCCGCGCTCAAACGACGGCGGCCCCGCCTCTGGCGTCGCCTCGCCGAGCTCGCGAACGATCTGCGGGAGCCGCTCGACACGGCGCTCGTCGTCGGGATCATCGTCGCGGCGGCCATCCTCCTCGCGTGCGCGTTTCCCGTCTGAGGCGCGCGACGACGACGAACAAGGCGCCAGACGTCAAGAAGGCGAGCATGGCGCCCACGAGCGCGGTCGCGAGCGGCGCGCCCACGTGACCCTTGAGCAGATCGGAGGCGCGGCCCGTCACGAGCGCCGCGGGCGCGTTGCCGAACAACGTGACGACGAGCAGGAAGTTCGCCTGCAACGTCGTCGCGTAGGCGCGTGGCCCCATCTCGTCGACGGCGGCTGCGATGGGGCCGTTGTAGACGGAGAAGAGAAACGCCGCGACGGCCGTGAGCGCCAGGAAGACGCCCTGCGCGGGGCAGAAGAGCGCGACGAGCGCCACGGGAACGCCCGCGATGAACGACACGCCCACGATGAGGGCGTGGCCCGAGCGCACGCGACGCGAGAGCGCGTCCCCCGCATATCCGCCCGCGAGCACGCCACCCGCGCCGCACACGATGGCGACGAGGCCGAGGTAGGCGCTCGCGAGCGTGGGCGCGAGGCGCCGTTCGCGCACGAGCAGCGTCGGCATCCAGGAGATGATCGAGCCCGCGCCGAAGTTCGCGAGGACGCCGCCCGCGAGGCAGGCGAGGTACGCGGGCGACAGGAGGTAGCGCCGGGCCGGCAGCCGCGGCTCGTCGGGGATGTCCCGGGGGACGGCCATGCGCGTCGAG
>DATKFB010000475.1:0-3943 GCA_035544435.1 Polyangia bacterium | reverse complement strand
GCTGCGGCGCGATCCGGACACGCGCGCTGCGCCCATCTTCTTCATCGCGAGCTCGCACCGGGGCGCGAGCCACCGCGCCGAGGCGCGGCGCCGCTACGCCCCAGCCGAATACCTCGAGACGCCGCTCGACACGAACGGCCTCCTCGCGGCGCTGCTGCAGACGCTGCCGCCGGGCTCGGGCACGGGCGACGTCAACGCCAATCCGCCCACCCCCCACCAGGGGCCTGACGTCGCGCACCTCGTGGCGGCGCTCGACGGCGTGCTCACCGATCCGGTCCAGCAGCGCGAGCGCCGCAAGGTCGAGCGCGCGGCCAAGTCGATCGCCGGTGAGGACCTCGAGCTGCAGGGCACGCTCAAGCGCGTCCCCTTCGCGCGCCTGCTGCGCCGCTTGTACGCGCAGAAGGCCACGGGCTCGCTGCTGCTGCTGCTCGACGCCGCCAAGAAGAACGCCACGAAGAAGATTGTCGCGTTCGAAGGCGGCTACCCGGTCTCCGTGAAGTCGAACGTCCTCGCCGAGTGCCTCGGGCAGATCCTCGTGAGCCGCAAGCTCATCACCGAGAAGGCCCTCGGCGAGTCGGTCACGCGCATGAAGACCGAGAAGCGGCAGCAGGGGCAGATCCTCGTCGAGATGGGCGCGCTGTCGCCTTACAACCTGCAGCGCGCGCTCGTCGAGCAAGTCGAGACGAAGCTGCTCGAGGTCTTCGCGTGGCCCGACGGCAAGTTCATGTTCAAGGAGAGCGAGCTCTCCCTCGAGGACACGAGCCCGGGCCAAGCGCTGCGCCTCGAGCGACCGCCGGCCGCGCTCGTCTTCGAGGGCATCCGGCGCCACTACGACGAGCCCCGCCAACGGGCCGTGCTCGACGCCTACGTGCGCCAGGCCGTCGAGCTCAACCCCGATCCCGTGCTGCGCCTGCAAGACGTCACGACCGATCCGACGGCGCTCGGCTACATCAACAGCATCGACGGCACGGAGAGCATCGCCGAGATCCTCGCGCGCGCCCCTATCGCGCAGGAGGAGGCGCGGCTGTTGCTCGTCGCGCTCTCCGAGGCGGGCATGATCACGCACGCCGAGGGCCCGAGCGCGCGCCGCCGCCGCGCCACCGCCGTGCCGACCGCGATCGCGTCGGTCCCCTCTGGCGTCGTGGCGGCCGTCGCTCCCGCGCAGGCGTCGGGCGCGCTGTCGGGCGGCCAGCTCTCGATGGTGGCCGAGACGGTGCGCACGCAGGACTACTTCTGGACGCTCGGGGTCGAGCGCGACGCGACAACGGCGGACATCGATCGCGCCTACGACGCGCACGCGCGCAGCTTCCACCCCGATCGCTACCGCCGCAGCTCCGACGAGGATCGGAAGCTCGCGCGGGAGATCTTCGAGCGGCTCGGCGAGGCCCACCGCACGCTAGGCGACCCGGCCCGCCGCCGCGCGTACGTCGCCAAGCTCGAAAGGTCGGAGAAGGCGGAGAAATCGGAAAAGCCCGACCGGCGGGAGCGCGACGGGGACCGCGCCGCGGACGATCCCGACACGCTGCCCGACGTCTCGGGCGTCATCGAGGCGCCGGGCTCGCCCGCGGTGAGCTCGGCCTCGAACGCGGCGGCGCGCGCCCTCTACGACGCCGGCCTCGAGCACCTGCGTGCGCGGCGGCACCACGAGGCCGTCGAGGCGTTCCGCCAGGCCGCGCGCCTCGTCCCCAATGAGGCCGAGTATCGCGCCTCGCTCGGGTGGGCGCTCTTTCGCGAGGCCCCAGCGGACGCGCGGGCGGGGCGCGCCGCGCTCGCCGAGCTCCGCCGCGCCGTCCAGCTCGACGCCCGCAACCGCCGCGCCGCCGAGTACCTCGCTCAGATCTACGCCCAGACCGGCCAACCCGAGCTCGCCGTCGAGGAGCTCGAGCGCCTCCTGGCGCTCGATCCCAGCGCCGCCGACGCCGCCGAGGAGCTGCGCCGCCTGCGCGCGACGCTCTGAGCGCGCCCGTTCAGGCTACCGAGACGAGCCGGCCGAGCTCGCCCGAAACGTCCGCCTGGAGCAGGGCTTGCCACCCGCCCACGGGCGCCCCCGCGACGAACACGAGCGGCAGCTCGTCGCTCTTGGCGGTCGTCGTCGCCCACGAGCGTTCGGCCTCGTCGGCGCTGACGTCGAGGACTTGATAAACGAAGCCGCGCCCGCGCAGCAGATCCTCCACGCGCGCGAGCGTCCGGTGATCCTTGCCGTCGAAGTAAACCAGCACGGGGGCCCGGCGCGTGCTGGGCGCCTTGCCGGCGGCAGCCGCGGGCTTGCGCTCGACCGGCGCCGGGGCCGGCGCGGCGTCGGTCCCTGGTTCTCCGGCGGCGGGCCGCAGCGGCCGCCCGAGGAGCTCGTTCGCGATGCTCGCGAGGTTGCGCAGGTGACGGGCCACGGGGCGCACGTCACGACGTGGTGCGACGAGCTTCTCGTATGCAAAACCACCCGCGCGACGGCTGAGCTCTTTCAACACGACATGCGACGGAAACACTCCGAGGGCTCACCTGTCAACGCCCACGTCGCGCGACATTCCTGTCGCGGTGGTCCCTCGATTTTCCAGGCGCCACGCGCCCGGCGCGCCTCGAACGGGCCGCTCGGGTGAGGAACGGGGCTTGCTTCGTTAGTCCCGTATGAAGTCACGCGCCCTCGATCGAGCCCGCTATTCCACCGATCTCCTGCGACGGGTCACGGCGGGTTGGCAGCGGCTCGCCGATCGGGAGCGGCACGGCGCGCTACAAGCCGCCCGCATCACGGCCGAGCTGACGGCCCTGGGCGCGCCGCCCTCGATCCTCACGCTGGCCGCCCACGTCGTTCAGGAAAAGGTCCGCCACCTCGACGTCTGCGCCCGGGTGCTCGACGGGCTGAGCGGCGCCCACGCGCGCCCGTCGCCGCCATTCGAGCTGGCCCTCGGACAGCCGCGCGCCTCCCTGACGACCGAGACCGGCCTGGCTCGCACGCTGGTCTTCGATTTCGCCCTCGGCAAGCCAATGGCGGCGGCCTCCTTCGCCGCGGCGCGGGCCGTCGTGCGCGAGCCGCTCATCGCCTGGGCCTACACGGAGCTGCTCCACGACGAGACCCGCCACGCGACCTTCGGCGCCAAGGCGGCGGCCTGGGTCGTCAGGCACTGGGGGATTCGCCAGCGCGAGGCGCTCTGGGCCTCCTGCCTGGCCCTCACCGTGACCGACCTCACGCCTCTCTATCGAGACCAGGAGGCCGAGGCCCTCGGCCTCCTTCCCGCCGACGCCGACGACACCCTCCCCGGCTGGATCCTCCCCCACCTCGCCCCCCTCAGAATGTCCAGCCACCCCTCGAACGACCAAGCCCTCGTTCACTAGGCAGCTGAGCCAGAGCGAGCGCAGCGAGCAGGTCCAAGAATAGGGAAGGCCAGCTTCGCTGGCCCGGCTCACCTTACCAAGCAAGGGAGGGGCCCGAGGGGAGGGCGAGCTCTCCCCTCGCCTAATCGTAGTACTCAGCCCCGAGGTGGGTAATGAGTTCTTCCCCGCGTAGGTGGCGGAGGGTGTTCTTGAGCTTCATGAGCTGGATGAAGAGGTCGTGCTCGGGGTAGAGGCCCTCGGCGGACTGCGGGCTCTTCCAGTAGAACGACAGCCACTCCTGGATGCCGCTCATCCCGCAGCGCTGCGCGAGATCCATGAAGAGCGCCAGGTCGAGGACGATGGGGGCCGCGAGGATCGAATCCCGACAGAGGAAGTCGATCTTGATCTGCATCTTGTAGCCCATCCACCCGAAGATATCGATGTTGTCCCAGCCCTCTTTGTTGTCGCCGCGCGGCGGGTAGTAGTTGATGCGCACGACGTGGCACATGTTGCCGTAGAGGTCGGGGTAGAGGTGCGGCTGCAGGATGTGCTCGAGCACGCCCAGCTTCGACACCTCCTTCGTCTTGAAGGACTCGGGATCGTCGAGCACCTCGCCGTCGCGGTTGCCGAGGATGTT
>DATKFB010000474.1:0-13703 GCA_035544435.1 Polyangia bacterium | reverse complement strand
GCGCCGCTACCGCATCGAGCGGTACCTCACCGAGGGCGGCATGGGCGCCATCTACATCGGCAAGAAGCTCGGGCCCGGCGGCTTCGAGAAGGAGGTCGTGCTCAAGCAGCTCCTGCCGGAGTACACGTCGCGCCCCGAATTCCGCGATCTGTTCTTCCGCGAGGCCAAGATCTCCGCGACGCTCGATCACGCCAACATCGTGCACACCTTCGATCTCGTCGAGTCCGACGAGTCGTTGTTCATCGTCATGGAGTACGTGCGCGGCGTCGACCTGCGCACGATCGTGCGGCGCGCGCGCCTGCGCCGGCGCGAGCTCGCGCCCGCGGCCGCCATCCACATCGTGCTCGACGTGCTCGCGGGCCTGGGCTACGCGCACGCACGTCGCGACGCGAACGGCGCGTCCCTCGGCATCATTCACCGCGACGTCTCACCGTCCAACATCCTCTGCTCGGCGCAGGGCGAGGTGAAGCTTTCGGACTTCGGCATCGCGAAGGCGTCTACGCACTCGTCGGTCTTCTACCGCGTGCGCGGCAAGGTCGGCTACATGTCGCCGGAGCAGGCGCGCAACGAGGCCGTCGACCACCGCTCGGATCTCTACTCGCTCGGCGTGTGCCTGTACGAGGCGCTCACGGGCGAGCGCCTGTTCGTCGGCGATCTGTCGACGCCACCCGACGTGATCTACGGCCAGCCAGTGCTGCCGCTGTCGCAGAAGCGCCCCGGGCTCCCGCCCGCGCTCGACGAGGTCCTCGTGAAGGCGCTCGCGCCCAAGCCCGACGAGCGCTATCAGGACGCGACGGCGTTCACTGAGGCGCTGCGGCAGGCGGCGCACCGCTTCGGGCTCATGTACTCCGCGCCGCAGCTCGCCGACCACCTGCGCATCATCTTGGGGCCCGACCCGACGCGTTGGCTCCACGAGGAGACCGCTGGCACCGGCGAGGCCGGGACGCAAAAAATCCCCACGAAGGCGCACGAAGGCAAAGAGGTCGCTTCCATCGGCGTCGTCGAAGGGTCAAACTTGTACATCGTGAGCGGACGGGACGTGGTAAGCCCGAAGCCTGGCCTGGGCGCGAGCCCGGAAACCAAACCGGCCATGAATTCGAAGCCGCCGCCAATGGCAGACGAAGAGCCCACGCGCCGCGTGTCGCCCACCGAGGTCGCACCCCTCGCCAACGCGTCGGCCCGCAGTCCCTTCATCCCCATCCACGAAGACGACGAGGACGCGCCGACCGTCGCGCGGAACCTCGGGCCCGCGACCTCGGCGGCGCCGCAGGCGATGGCGCGCCGGCCCAGCTCCACGGCGCCCTACTCGGCGATGTCGACGGCGGGCGGCGGGCGCAAACGACCGACGATTCCGCCGCCGCCGCCGGCCGCGGCCTTCGCGCCGCCCGTACCCGTCTTCGCGCCGGGAGGCTCGTCTTTCACGGCGCCGCCGCCGCCGCCCATGCCGCCGTCGCGCGCCTTCGCCGACTCGCCGTTCGATCCGGACATGCCGACGCCGCCACCGCCGTCGATGGACGAGTTTGCGCCGCCGACGCCGCTGCCTTCGTACGGCGGCCCGCCTCCTGGCATGCCGGCCGCCAGGAACAACTGGTTCCCCCCTCCCGCCCCACCGCTGTCGTTCAACAACAACAGCGCGAGCAACAACTGGGCCGCGCCCCTCCACCTCCAGCCGCCCGAGACGATCGACTTCTCGGCCGACTCGCAGCCGCTCGTCGTGCGCCGTTCGGGTCCCCCGGGCCTCGTCGTGCTCATCGTCCTGCTGGGCGCGATGGCGGGCGGCGCCAAGCTCGCCCACGTCGTCACGCGAGGCGACGTCGCGTCCTTTCCCGAGCCGGCTTTGACCATCACGCCGCCGTCGAAATGATCGAAAAGAACGCCACCCGCATCCTCGACCAGGGCGGCTCGATGGTCCGCCAGGCGGGTCGCGGGAGGCTGCTCATCGTCAAGGGACCGGACCGCGGCGAGGCCATCGCCATCGCGGACCTCGCGATGACGGTCGGGTCGGGCGCCGGCAACGACGTGCTCCTCTCCGATCCGACGATCTCGCGCCGGCATCTCGTGATCGAGCCGCGCGCCGACGGCGTGATCCTGCGCGACCTCGGCTCGACGAACGGCTCGTTCGTGCAAGGTGCGCGCTTTCAGGAGCTGACGCTCGGGTTCGGCACCGAGGTCACGATCGGTCAGACGGTGCTCAAGTACGTGCCACAAGAAGAGGCGGTCGACCTGCAGCCCTCCGACGAAGAGAGCTACGGCTCGCTCGTGGGGCGCGACGCGAAGATGCGCAAGATCTTCCGTCTGCTGGCCGACGTCGCGGCGAGCGACGCCGCTGTATTGATCGAAGGCGAGACCGGCACGGGCAAGGAGCTCTTGGCCGAGGAGATCCACCGGCACAGCGCGCGGCGCGGCGCTCCGTTCGTCGTGTTCGACTGCGGCGCCATCCCCAAGGAGCTCCTCGAGTCCGCCCTCTTCGGCCACGTGCGCGGCGCGTTCGCGGGCGCTGTGAGCGATCGCCCGGGCGCCTTCGAGGAGGCCGGCGGCGGCACGCTGTTCCTCGACGAGATCGGTGAGCTCGCGCCCGAGGTGCAGCCCGCGCTGCTGCGCGCGCTCGACAAGCGCGCCGTACGGCCCGTGGGTGGCACGAGCTACAATCAAATCTCGGTGCGCGTCGTCGCCGCGACGAACCGCAACCTGCGCGCCGAGATCGCCGCCAAGCACTTCCGCGAGGACTTGTACTACCGGCTGGCCGTCGTACGCATGCACGTCCCGCCGCTGCGCGAGCGCCCCGACGACCTCCCGCTGCTCGTCGACCACTTCGCGCGGCAGTTCTCGGGTGGGCGCTCGTTGGAGGTCTCGCGCGAGGAGCTGGAGCGCCTGCGGCACCACGCGTGGCCCGGCAACGTCCGCGAGCTGCGCAACGTCGTGGAGCGCGCCTGCGCGCTCACGCACGGTTCGAAGCTTGAGATCGACGAGGCCTTCGATGAGCGCACGGGCGGCGCCGCCGCCGGGGGCGGCGTCGACATCAACCTGCCCTTCAAGGAGGCCAAGGCGCAACTCATCGACAACTTCGAGCGCGAGTACATCCGCGCCCAGCTCAAGCACCACGAGGGCAACCTCTCGGCCGCGGCGCGGGCCGCCGAGGTCGATCGCAAACACTTCCGCGAGCTGCTCCGCAAGCACGGCCTGCGCGAATCGAGCGAGTAGGGCGCGCGCGCCGTCCGAACCTCGTCTACAATGGCGGGCGGATGCCACGCTGGAAGCCCTCGCCAAGACGCGCGCGACCCGATACCAACCGCGCGACCCCGGGCGGGCGGTTCACGCGCGAGCGGTTGATCCGCGCAGCTCCTTCGGCCGCCTTCGCGGCGATCGTGCTCTTCTACGTGACGCTGCGGACGTATCAGTTCCACGTCGCCGACTCCGACGAGAGCATCTACTTCTACATGGCGTTGCGTACGGCCTTCGGCGGGCTCGTGCCGTACCGTGACTACTTCTTCGCGCACCCGCCGCTGCACCTGGCGTTCGCCCTCGTCGCGCTGAAGCTAGGCGCCCTCATCCACGGCGCGGCCGCCATGGTGGATCCGAGCGAGTGGCACGACGCCGGCGCGGCGCTCGTCACCGTCAAATGGATCGGCCTCGTCTCCGGCGTCGTCGGCGGTGTTTGCATCTACCGCGCCGTGCGGCGCGTGTCTGGCGCCCTCGAGGCGTTGATCGCGGGCACGGCGTTCCTGCTGTCGCCCGATCTCCTGCACGGCTTCTTCACGGGTATCGCCGAGGGCCTCATGTTCGCGGCGCTCGGCCTCGAGCGCTCGCTCGCGGGTCGGGATCGCCAGGCCGGGCTCGCGTTCGCGGCCGGGTGCCTCGTCGCGATGTACGTCGCGCCGTGCGGGCTCGCCGTTTGGCTCGTGCTGCTCGCGTTCGCGCCCCGGCGCGCCCGGACGGTCGCGCTGTGGACCGCCGTTCCCCTGCTGCTCGTGCACGGAAGCTTTCTCCTCGCCGTCGGCCGCCCCTATTGGGACGGCGTCTTTGCGTACCACCTGCACAAGCCCAACGTGGGCGGCGGCACGTTCGCGCACGAGCTCCTGCTCATGCTGCGCAAGAGCAGCTTCCTCGTGGCGGCGGTGCCCGCGGCGGTCGTCGTGCTCTGGCGAGGCAGCGCCAGACAGACCTTCTCCCGCGCGCGGCTCGCCGACGAGCCGCGCGTCCAGCTCGCCGCCTTCGCGCTCGCCTCCCTGGCCGCGACGCTGCTCTTCGTGGCGGCGACGCGCGCCGTCTTCCACTACTACTTCGTCATGCTCATGCTCGGCGTTGCCCCGCTCGCGGGTCTCGCCTACGGCGCGCTCCTGCGCCGGCTCGCGACGCTCGTCCGGGAGGTGCGCGCCCACGGCGCCGGACCCGCGGTACGCCCGTCCGCCCTCGCCGTCGCGGCGCTGCTCGTCTGGCCGCTCGCGGGCATCGCCCTCGCGCGGCTGCCGGCGGCGCGCCGCACGCAGGTGCCCGACGCCGCCGTCGGCCAACCGGCGGCGCGCACGTGGCGACCCTCGCCCGTGCTCGGACCCCTCGACGGCGCCGTCCACGCCCTCCTGTGGCGCGACGAAGAGATCCTCGGACGCCGCTATCCGATCTGGACGCGCTTCCTTTGGGACGCGAGCCAGAGCTTCGAGATGGCCGAGATCTTCGTGCGCTACGCGGAGCGCTTGCCGCCCGAGGCTACGCTCTTCGGCGAGCCCGCGCTCGTGGACGCCGTGGCGCTCATGTCGGGGCGGCGGGTCGCCCTCGACGAGGCCGACACGAACTTCATGCGCTTCCGCAGCGGCATCACGCCGGCGAGCGCCTTCATCGCGCGCCTGCGCGCGGCGCCGCCCGCGTTCATCGTGTTCCCGATCGGCGACTACCTCACGATGGGCGACGAGTTCCACCGCTGGATGGAGACCGATTACGAAGGCGACCTCGCCAACGACAGCGCCGGCATCGTCTACACCGTCATGCGCCCGCGGGCCCCGAAGGCCCACTAAGCGAAGGCCCACTGCGCGAAGCCCTACTGAACGAAGGCCCGCTGAGCGGGTGTTGGGCTTCGGTGTTAGGCTTGCCAGATGGGGTTCCTGGCCGACCTGCGGTCGCGGGCGCTGACCCTCACGAAGGAGCTGACGGCCAACATCGTCGACTCGGGTCACGCGGCCGTTTACCTGCGCCAGCTCCTGCGCGGCAACCGCGGCGACCGCGCCCACGTCGCCGCCGAGACCGATGGCCGCGCGCCCGGTCCGCCCGTGCTGCTCATCCACGGATACCTGGCCACGAAGGGCTCGCTACACCTCCTCGAGCAGCACCTCGCGCGGCGCGGGCACGTCGTTCTGAGCTTCCGGTTCGGCCCCATCAACCTCGGCGACATCCGGGACTCGGCCGGGCTCGTCGCGCGAAAGGTCGAGTCGATCATCGCGCAGACCGGCGTGTCGCACGTCGACATCGTCGGCCACTCGATGGGGGGGCTCGTCGGCCTCTACTACGTCAAGCGGCTCGGCGGGCGGCACCGCGTGAGAAGGCTCGTCCTCCTCGGCACGCCCACGCGCGGCACGTGGTCGGCGCTGCTGGGTCTCGTCACCGTGCCGCTCGGCCTCGCGAGCCTGCAGCTTTTGCCCGGCAGCCCCTTCTTGCAAGAGCTGTCCGAGACGCCGTTGCCCGAGGGCGTCGACGTCGTGTCGATCGGCGCGCTGCGCGACTGGTTGGCGCCGGTCGCGCGCACGGCGCTCGAGGGCGTCCGGAACATCGCGCTGCCCACGGGACACTCGGGGCTCCTCGTCGACGAGGAGGTCGCGGACCTCGTCGCCGGGCTCTTGCGCGAGGGCGCGCCCGCGCCCGCGGCGCATGTTGACGGCACGCCGCAGCCAACATAAAATGTCGAAGTTTTGAGCACATTTAGGCCGTCGTCATCCTCTTCTGACGATTCCGCGGACGGGAGTTCCGCGGGCTCAGAGACGATCTTGTGGGCGCTCCGGTTCATCTCGGGCAAATACCAAGGCGGGGAGTTTCCGCTGCGGCCCCACCGCGAGATCATCATCGGCCGCTCCTCCGAGCTCGACATGGTGCTCGTCGAGGACATGGTCTCTCGCAAGCACGCGAAGATCACGACCGACGACAAGGCCGTCACGATCCAGGATCTCGGCTCGACGAACGGCACGTTCGTCAACGGCGAGAAGGTCCGCAAGATCGAGCTCAAGGACGGCGACCGCATCCTCATCGGCACGTCGATCATCAAGCTGGTCTTCGTCGACGGCGAGCTCACGAACCACATGACGGAGACGGAGGCCCGGTCGAAGCTCGCGACCGCGGCCAACAAGCGCCCGCCGCCCAAGTCGATGTCGGGCAGCATCGAGGAGATCCCGCTGCCGGACCTCCTGCAGCTCCTCTCGACGAGCAAGAAGTCGGGCGTGATCGTCATCCGCGGCGACGCGGGCGTCGGCAAGGTCTACCTGCGCAAGGGGCAGATCTACTTCGCGAGCATCGACGACAGCTTCAAGATGGGCCCGCGCAAGGCCATGATACGCATGCTGAGCTGGACGGCGGGCTTCTTTGAGCTCGAGCCGCCCGACGAGCGCGCCGTGCTCGAGGAGCTGCAGGACTCGACGGAGGGCCTGCTCATGGAGGGCATGCGTCAGATCGACGAGTACCAGGTCATCTCGGAGAAGCTGCCGCCCATGTCGGCGGGCATCGCGATCCCGAGGCCGCTCGAGCCCAAGCTGCGCGACCTCTCCCCCGAGGAGCTCGATGTGTTCCAGGCGGCCCTCACGGTGGGCACCGTGCGCGCGCTCTTCGACGAGTGTCCGCTCACCGACTTGTCGGTGGCCGAGAAGCTCAAGTCGCTGCTCGACAAGGGCTTCTTGACGGCCGCCGGCTGACGGGTCGAGAGCGGAGCGCGGCGCCAGTCAATCCTCGATGGCCTTGAAGTCGGCGTCGCGCTTGGCGTGATGCCGGTGCCCGCGGGACGGCGCGGCAGCCGCGGCGGCGGGCAGCACGACGTGGCGCGCGCCCCGGTCACGCGGGTCGAGGGTGAGTCCGACGGGCTCGCGGCCCGCCGCGCGAAGCACGGCATGCGTCGAAGCGCCCGGAGGCAGCTCGAGCGTCAGGGGTGTTCGTCCGCGCGCCGCCGTCTCGGCGCCGATCCACACCTCGGCGCCCGACGGCTGCGACGTGATCGCGATCGGGCCGACGGCGGCCGGGGCAGGCGCGGGCGGCGCGACGGGCGAGGTCGCCAGCGGCGCCGGCGCGGCTGACGGCGCGCGCGCAGCGGCGGGCGCGTCGCCGCCCGCGCGCGTGACCGCGAAGCCGATGCCGACGGCGACGACGAGCGCCGCGGCGCCGATGGGCAGCCAGGGCAGACGTCTTCCCGCGGAACCCACGACCCCCGTCGCCGCGACCATCTCGGCGGCGGAATTCCCCAGCGTCGTATCGCCCGCGCGCGCGAAGATTTGGGCATCTCGGCCGGCGAGCACGGCGCGCGGAGGCGGCCCCCCCGGTCGCGCGCCGTCCGCGACCGCTGGCGCCGGCCGATTGGCCGGCGGGGCCGCCGAGACGACCGGCGCCACGACGGGGCCCGAGTCCGCGGAGGCTTTCCCGCCGGGCAGGAGCCTCGTCGCGACGTGACCGGGCATCGCGGCCGGCGGCTCGGCGAGACGAGCGAGCACGTCGGTCATCGCGCCGGGCCGCTCCTGGACGTTCTTGGCGAGCATCTGCGCGACGAGCTCGTCGAGCGCCGCGGGCACCGAGGGCTCGAGCGACGAGGCGCGCGGCGCGGGCTCGTGGAGGTGCGCGACGATGACCTCCGCGGGACCCTTGCGCACGAAGGGCGGCTGTCCCGTGATCATCTCGAACAAGACGCACCCGAGCGAGTAGATGTCGGTGCGGTGATCGATCGTCTTGGCGCCGCGGGCCTGCTCGGGGGACATGTAGAGCGGCGTGCCGAGGATGTGACCGGTCTGCGTCTGCGAGTGCCCGGCGCCGTCACGTTGCAACAGCTTGGCGATGCCGAAGTCGACGATCTTGGCGAGGGGAGGCTCGCGCCCGTCTCCGCCCACGAGGAAGATGTTCGCCGGCTTGAGATCGCGGTGCACGATGCCGACGGCGTGCGCCGCCGAGAGCGCGCTCGCAAGCTGCCGCCCGAGCGCGCGCAGCGCCGGCCAATCGTCCGCGAGAGAGCCGGTGCGCGCGAGGCGCTGCCCCAGATCCTCGCCCGCCAGGTACTCCATGACGATGAAGGCGCGCCCGCTGCGGTGCAGATCGCAGTCGAAGATCTCGACGATCCCCGAGTGGCGCACGGCGGCCGTCGCGCGCGCCTCGGTGAAGAAGCGATTCACGACCGCGGCGTCCTCGGTCAGCTCGGCTCGCAGGACCTTGATGGCCGCGTCGCGCTCCATGTGGCGGTGACGCGCCTGATAGACGTCGCCCATCGCCCCCGCCCCCAGACGGCGGACGATCGTGTACGGCCCCATGGTGTCGCCGGCCTCGAACATGCGCCTCGGCCAACGAGGATAGGCCGGCCGCCGCGACGACGCGAGCGGGCGGCTGCCGCCGCGCGTCTCGATAGAAGGTCTTTGCAGGCGCGCCGCCACATGTAAGATCGACCGCCATGCGCGCTTTTGGACTCACGCTCGCTCTTTCGCTGCTCGCCTCGACGGCCTCGGCCGCGGGCTCGATCCACGGAACCGTCACGGTCGCCAAGCCGTGCCCCGCGCCGCCGCCGCACGCCATCCTCAAGGACGCGAGCGTCTGCGGCAAGGACGCGCCCAACGAGGCCGTGCTCGTCGACAAGAAGGGCGGCCTGCGCAACGTCGTCGTCTTCCTCAGGGACGCGAAATTCACGGGGAGAGCCGCGCCCGTCCTGAACGCCGCGCTCGATCAGAAGCAGTGCCGCTACTTTCCGCATGTGCAGGCGCTCACCGTGGGCACGCCGCTGTCGCTCATGAACAACGACGCCATCCTCCACAACGTCCACGCCAACGACACGGGAATGACCGTCTTCAACGTCGCGATGCCCATCAAGGGCCAGAAGCTGCCGATCCCGATGCGCAAGCCGGGGCTCATGAAGCTGCAGTGCGACGCCGGGCACACCTGGATGAACGGCTGGATCTACGTCTTCGACCACCCTTACTTCGCCGTCACCGACGACGCGGGCGCGTTCACGATCAAGGACGTGCCGCCGGGCGAGTACACCGTCGAGCTGTGGCACGAGCCCGCCGACGGCCAGGGCGCGGGCGTGCGCACGACGACCAAGGTCAAGGTGCCCGACGGAGCGCCGGCGCACCTCGACCTGGCCATGAAACTCTAGCGGAGCTCCAGCGGCTACTTCTTCCCGGGCGGCGGCCCGCCGTGCGCCGCGTGGGCGGCGTCGAGCATCTCGATCAACTTGGGGTGCGTCTTCATGAGGCCGTCGATGACGGGCTTCGGCACCTTGGGATCGGCCACGGGGTTGTGGATCGGCGGGATGGACTTGAGGAAGGCGAAGATCGCCTTGAGATCGTCGTCGGTGAAGTTGCGGAACTCCGGCCACGGCATGGGCGGCAGGATGGGACGCCCCTCGGCGCCCATGTGCATGCCCGTGCGGATCGCCTTGATGAACATCTCCTCGGTCCAGTTGCCGAGACCGGTCTCCTTGTCGGGCGTGAGGTTCGCCGTATAGACGGTGCCGAACGGCAGCTTGAACGACGTGAAGTCCGCGCTGATGAACGCGAGATCCGTCTTGGGATCGATCTTGGCCTGCGTCTCGGGTCCGTTCGTCGGGTGACCAGAGAGCATGCGGCTCATGTCGGGCACCGGCATGCCCAGGTCTTTGTTGAAGACCCAGGGCGTGTGGCAATCGTTGCAACCCGCGGTCGACACGATGTACATCCCGCGCATCGCCGGGTCGGGCTTGGCTTCCTTGGCCGCTACCTTGTCCTTGCCCTTCGCGACCGCCGCGCCAGCCGCCGTGAGCACGAGCGCCGCGACGAGCGCCGTCATTCCCTTGCGCAAAGTCCGAGAATCTCTCATGTGTCCCCCTCTGTTTGGAAAGCGCGCCGAACTTGGCAGGGTCGTGGATCCCTGTCAATGGAGCCCTACAGCGCTTGCGCGCGCCGCCGGCTCGGCGACAATCCGTCGGGGACTCCATGACGTCGATCGCTCGGGGCAGAATGGCGGCGCGCGCGGTGGTGGCGGCGGCGTGGCTCGCGTCGGGCTGCGCGCCCGTCGTCCCGGACATCACGGTCCGGACGCCGAGCGCGATCGTGGCCGTGCCCGACGCCGTCACCGTCGTCATCGTCCAACCGACGACGCGGCTACGTTCCGTCGCCGTCGTCGACGGGCACGGCCAGCTCGTCGCGCAGCTCAACGAACGAGCCCACACCGTCGTCCGCCTACCCGAGGGCCCGACGGTCCTTTACGCCGTGCTCGAGAATGACGCCAAGACCGCCGATCGCCTCGAGGGAACGCTCGTCGCGGGACGCATGTACTACGCCACCGTGGGCCCGCGTCCCGGCGGCGTGGCCCTGCTGGCCTTGAACCCCCGCAGTCCCGACCGGCGCTGGAGCCACAAGGACGAGTACCTCCGGACGACGCCGCGCGTTCAGATGGATCCGCAGGCGGTCGGGCGTGCCGCCAACGAGCTCGGTGACCCGGCGGCCATCATGCAGGCCGGTGACGCTTACGTCTCGAAACTGGACGCCGCCGGCCTCGCCGAGCACACGATCCAGGAGAACGACGGGCTTTGAGTGAGCGCAGGCGAATTCCCTTCGCCGGAGCGAGCCGGGGGCGCGGGGGGCCAAAGCGCGCGCAGCGCGCGACGCCCCCCGATCAGATCAGACGCTCAAGGTCTCGCCTTCGACGGCGCCGGTGACTTCGATGCCGGGCGCTCCCGCTTCGTCGAGCAGGCGGCGCGCGCGCGCGACGAGCGCGTCGACGTCGGCGTCGGTGTAGTCCTGATCGTAATGGAAGAGCACGAGGCGCTTGACCTTGCCGGCGACGGCCGCGGCGACGGCATCGTCGACGGATGAAAAGCCCCGGTCGAGATAGCGCTGGCGATCCTCCGGCGTGTACGTGCTGTCGTGGATGAGCACGTCCGCGGCGGCGTAGAGATCGATCGACGCGCGCGGCGCGCCGGCCTTGTCGTACCCGGCGTCGCTCGCGTAGACGAGCACGCGGCCGGCGTCCTCGACGCGGAACGCGAGCGCGCCCGAGCGGCCGTGCGGATTGGTGCGCGCCGTGACCTGGCAACCCTCGACGGCGAAAGGCTGGCCCTCCGCGATGGCGACGATGTCGATGCTCGCGCCCATGTTCTTGAGCGTCTGCACGGGGAAATACTGCGGCGCCATCTGCCCCTCGAGGATGCCCTCGAGCATGGGCGAGCTCTTCGCGCCGCCGTGGATGTGGAACGTGTTGCCCGGGATGTAGAGCGGCACGAAGAAGGGAAAACCCTGGATGTGATCCCAGTGGGCGTGCGACAGCAGGATGCTCGCCTCGCCGCCGCCCTTGCCGAAGGGCCCGCCGACGAGCGCGTTGCCGAGGTTCCGCGCGCCCGTGCCGCAGTCGAGGATGATGAGCTTGCCGCCGCTCGTGCGCAGCGAGACGCACGACGTGTTGCCGCCGAAGCGCACAGTGCCCGGCCCTGGGGCGGGGATCGAGCCGCGCACGCCCCAGAACGTCAGCTCCATCAGCGCCGCCCCAGCGAGACGTCGAGGCCCTCGTAGGCGGCGACGATCTCGAGCTTGATGCCGTCACGCCGCGCCCCCGCCTGGGTCTCGGCCAGGATGGCGTCCACCTCGGCGTCCGAGCGCTCGGGGGCGTGGTGAAAGAGCGCGAGCTGGCGCGCGCCCGCTTCCTGGCAGATGCGCAGCGCGTCCGACGGCCGCGAGTGGCCGAAGTGCGGAATGCGCTTGTAGTCCTCGGGCGTGAACATCGTGTCGTAGACCACGAGGTCGGCCCCTTCGCACAGGCGAACGACTCCGTCCCGCATGCGCGCGAGCTTCTTCAGGTCGACGGCGGACAGCTCGGCGCCCGGGCCGGGCGGCTGCGCGACGAACTGGTCCTCGAACAAAATGTCGGAGAAGGGCGCCGTGTCCGAGACGTAGACGACGCTCGCTCCGTCCACGGCGAGGCGATACGCCGTCGCGATGTACGGGTGGTTGAGACGCGCGCAGGCGACCTTGACGTCCGAGATCTCGAAGGTGTCCTCGTCGGAGAGCTCTCGGAAGGCGATGTCGGCCTTGGCCTCGTCGAACGGAATCGGGAAATAAGGGTCATCCGTCTGAGAGGCGAAGACGGCGCGAAGGTGCAGGTCGTCGCGCTTGCGCGCGTAGACGCACAAACGATTGCCCTTCTGGTAGAGCGGCGAGAAGAACGGCAATCCCTGGATGTGGTCCCAGTGCGTGTGGCTGATGAGGAGATGGACCTCGGTGTTGCCCTCGGCCTCGGCGGCCAGCTCCTTGCCGAGCTTGCGGATACCCGTTCCGGCGTCGACGACCACGCGCGTCCCGGAGTCCGAACGGACCTCGACGCAAGACGTGTTGCCCCCGTAGCGCTCCGTCTTTCGTCCGGGCACCGGGAGAGACCCGCGCACACCCCAGAATTTGACCCTCATCGGAGGTCCACGCGCGGGACGACCGTGGCGCTCTCGGGCCAACCTTGCCGGCGCCGCGCGCAAGCGCCCCGAGGGCGCAGGCGACTGCGAGAGCGCTCGAGCATGGCGTCAGGATAACACAGCTCCCACGCTGAAAAACCGAGGACCACGGTTTCGGTTTCACAACAACCAACCTGGCAGGCGAACGCCCTCGGCGCGCGTCATCGCGGTCGTGGCATCGGTTTGGGCGGAGAAAGTGCCGGGCCAGCCTGTCGGCTCCGTTGGGGGGGATGGGACAGGCCGGCCCGGCTTAGAGCTGTCAGCGAAATTGAATGAGGTACGCGGCGACCTCGGGTTGGGAGACGAGCGTCGCGTCCAGCTTGGCCGCGAGATTCATCGCGAGGAGGAACCGCCACGAGCCGGCGTCGGGGCGCGCGCCATCGCTTGCGATTTCGATGGCGAGCCCGCGGCGCCCGAGCTCGGCGTCGACGCGGACGCGGGGGGATCGCGCCGGCTCAACGCCCGGGATAGCGGTCGCGCGAGCCAGATCCGCGCGAGCCAGATCGATGATGAGCGTGGCCATCAGACACTCGAGCACGGCGCCGCGGTTCCTGACTCCTCCCTCGCGCGGCACGTGCGTCGTGATCGAAAGGCGCCGTCCCGTGGCGGGTGTAGCCAGCCGGACGGCGCTCTCGACGACCTCCCCGAGCGAGCAGATGAGCGGGTCGAAACTTTGCACCGAGGCATCCACGAGGGCCAGGAGCGAGGTCAAACCCTGGACGTTGCGCTCCGTCTCGCAAACCGCGTCACCGACCCGCAGCGCGAGCGCGGGCGGAATCTCTGCGCCCAGCTCGCTCGTGGCCGCCACGAGCACCGTCAGGTGGTTTCGAAACTCGCGCAAGATTCTGTTCCACACGGGAACGAAGCTGTGCGCGTCGAACGCGTGATCGGCAGGGGATTCCGAGAGCGAGGTTCGTGTCGAATTCGAGGAGATCATGAGCGCGGACAACCTACGAAGCCGAGGAGTACAAGAAGCGTGCCGCGTCGACCGGCACGCGCGCCGCCGCTGGAACGCGGCCGCCGTTCACGGTATGAACACGCCCGTGAATCGGACTCTGCGCGCGTTCGT
>DATKFB010000473.1:0-2280 GCA_035544435.1 Polyangia bacterium | reverse complement strand
TCCGTGAGGATTTCAATCAGCAGATGCGTTTCCTCACGCTGCTTCGCGCGGCGAGGTAGCCGGTCATGAGCTTGCTTGACGCCGCGCTCGACAAGAAGGCGCTCGCGCCCGTGCTCATCGACGTGTCGGCGATGGCGAGCTACACGGACTTCATCGGCATCGTGAGCGGCCGAAGCGACCGCCAAGTCGATGCCATCGCCGAGAACGTTCGCCAGGCCATGAAGGCGCGCGGCCGGCTCGCGCTCGGCCAGGAGGGCACGGGCAGCGGCCGCTGGACGCTGCTCGACTTCGGCAGCGTCGTCATTCACGTCTTCTACCACCCGGTGCGCGAGTTCTACGATCTCGAGAGCCTGTGGATCGAAGCCCCCCGCGTCCCCCTCGACGTCCCCGCCGACGCCAGGATCTCCGAGCCCGAGTCCTACTACGCCCTGTGATTGATCTGACGGGGGCGTGGCTCGCGGCCGCTCGCACGCCCCCGGTCCCCCCTCGCTCCGCGCGGCAAAGCCGCGCTGCGCTCGCCTTCCTAATGGGCTAGCGTGACGGCCAGTGAAGATCGTGGTCCTCGCGGTCGGGAAAATGCGCGACCGCCACATGACGGCGCTGTGCGACGACTACGTCCAGCGCGCGCGCCGCCACGTCCCCGTCGAGATCGTCGAGGTCGACGACGGCGACGCGCTCGCGCGCCGCCTGCCGGCGCGCGCGGAGCTCATCGCCCTCGAGCCCGGCGGCGACGCCTGGACGACGGAGGCGCTCGCCAAGCACCTCGAGCACCAGATGCTCCACGGCGCGCAGACGATCGCCTTCCTCATCGGCGGCGCGCTGGGCTTGCCCGCGGACGTCGTGAAGAAGGCGACGCGCCGCCTCTCGCTCTCCAACCTGACCCTCCCGCACCGCCTCGCGCGCGTCGTGCTCTGCGAACAGCTCTACCGCGCGCTGAGCATCATCCGCGGCGAGCCCTATCACCACTGAGTCAACGCGCGCGCCGCGCGCTCGACTCCCCGCCGTCAGAACATGCCGTTCTCGTTCACGGCGTCGTCGGGCACGGGCTGGCCGACGTCCCACAGCTCAGCGATGAGGTCGCCCTCGAAGCGGTAGATGTGCACGACCGCGACCGCGGGCCCGCGCGGCTGGAGGCGCACGCGCGCGTGGATCGCGACGAGGCCGGCTTCGACGTCCTCCAGCACGCGCTGAACCTCGAGCACGCGCTGCGGGTTCCGCGCCGACGCGTCGTCCATCGCGGCGGCCAAGGAGTCGGCGTCGCCGCGGAAGGAAGGATTGTGGTGGCGGAAACCCGCGCTCGCGTAGGCCCGGAACGCCTCGCGCGCCTGGCCCGCCGCGGCGAGATTCAAGAACCTCAGGGCCGTCTCCTTGCGGGAGCGCTGCTCGATCGCCGCCATTGCGAGAAATGTACGGCGCACACAGAGAAGCGCCAGGGGTCCGAAGAATCAGGGCTTCGGAATCCGGATCGTCTTGCTGACCATGAGCGCGCCCTGCGCCGCGAAGAGCAGAGCCAGGGGGTGCAGGCGAAACGGCCCCAAGTCCACGGCGCCCGGCCAGAGGGCCTCGCCGAGGTGGCCCGTCGCCGCCAGGATCGTGAGGACGCCCGTCAACCACAAGCTCGTCGGAATGGGCGCGCCCTCGAAGTACCGAACCTTGTCCGCTCCGGCCGACAGTGATTCCGCCGTGACGTTGTAACGCGCCAGCCGACTGACGCCGCAGGCGACGAACACGACGAGGATGGCGCGGTCCCAGCCCCCACGCAGCCCGGCCGCGTACGCGATCACGGCCGGGGCCACGCCGAAGGAGATCACGTCGGCCAAGGAATCGAGCTCGCGCCCCATCGACGAGTGCTCGCGCCGCCAGCGCGCCACGTGCCCGTCGAGCGCGTCGAACACGAACGCCAGCGGGCCGAGCGCCGCCGCGACGTAGAAATGCCAGAGCTGCCCCGTCTCGACGTACGAAATGGCCGCGAACATGGCGCCCACGCCGCAAGCTGCGTTGCCCAGCGTCAGGAAGTCCGCAACGGTGAAGTCGCGGAGCATCGAGAAGTGCTTTGGTTTGGTCATGGGTCAGCGCGCGTCGGGCAGCGTCGACGTCACCCCATAGGACCAAAGAATCCTCCAAACTGAAACACCACATTGACGTGTTCGCGCCTACGCTGATCTCAGCACGACAACCAGACGAAAGGTGCACACGGTACCGAGGGGTGGCACACGGAGGGAGGGGGGAGGCCGCCAGCGAGATCGGAGCGGGACGAGGGCGAGCGGGGGCTGGGACAGG
>DATKFB010000472.1:0-4198 GCA_035544435.1 Polyangia bacterium | reverse complement strand
CGGCGGGACGCTCGTGACGCTGGCGATCGAGCCCTGCGACGCAGCAACGGCGCGCGTGCACGTCGGGATCACGATCGACGCCCACCCCGCGGGGGAGCGCGACGTCGGTTTCGAAGACATCGCGGTCGAGGCCCGTCCACGCGCGCTCGCGCTCGCCGTGGCCGAGCTCGTCCGGGCGCAGCCCAGCTCGTCGCCGCCCTTGCCAACCCCCGCCACCACGCCTCCGCCGCCGACGGTCCCGGCTCGCCCGACGGTCGGCTTCTCGGCGGACGCGCTCTTCGAGCGTCTTCCCAACCGCGACACGACGCTCTGGGGCGGCCGCCTCACGGCCTCGCTCGATTCCCCACGCTGGAGTCTCGGCCTCTTCGGAGAGGCGGTCGCGGGCGAGCACGGCTACGACGTCGGCGAGGTCGAGTTGCAGTCGTTCGGCGCCGGGCTCGTGGCCGGCCCGCGCTGGATCGCTGGCCGGCTCACGCTCGCCACTGCCCTCGTCGGCGCCCTCGGCTGGACGCGTGTTCAAGGACACGCCGGCGAGGCCGACGTCATCGCCGGTCGCGGCTCCGGCCTCACGGCTGCCGTGCGCGCGCGCGTCGCGCTCTCGTCGATAGTCGTGAGCGTCGCATCCGTCCGGGCCTTCGTCGAGGGCGGCTGGATCGCCCGTGGCTTCGACGCGACCGTCGACGGCGCGCGCGCCGCCGGCCTCTCGGGCGCGACGGTGGTCTTCGGGCTCGGCCTCGGGCTCTGATGGTCAGGCCTCGAGGAGCCGCTCGAGGAGGATCTCGTCGAGGTCTCGACGTCCATCGAGGACGCCGTGGACTTCGACCTTCGTTCCGACGATTCGATAGAGGATTCGCCAGGGCGGCTCCTGCAGCTCGTGCCAGGTGCGATCACCGATGGAACGGAGCTCCTTGGGTGTTCTGCCGGGCTCGGGTGATCGATCGAGCGATTCGACCCGAGCGATGATGCGACCGACGACGGCGTCGGCTCGAAGGGGCGACTCGTCCACCAGAAGGGCAGCCAGACGCTCCACAGCGCGAACGGCAATCTCCGTCCAGGCGACAGAAAACCGCCCTCTGCTCATCGGCCGCGCCTATTTTCGGGAGGCGGCCTTGGTGATCGCTGCCTTGGCGCGGCGCCGAACGTCGGCGCTCGAGTAGAGGCGGCCAGTCTTCGTCAATGCGTCCCGACTTTGCGCGAGGAGCTTGAGCATCGAGAGCGTTTCTTGCAGCCGATCGTATTGATCGACGTCCATGAGGACGACCTTGGGTTTCCCGTTCTGGGTGATCACGACCGTTTGGCCGCCGCCCGAGACCTCATGGACCAGCTCCTTGGTGTGATTCTTGAGATGGGTGATGGGTCGCACGTTGGCCGCCTTCATAGGTCAGAATATAGCATCTTATTACGTACCTAGGCAGGGTGTGGACCGAGCGCAGTCTCGCTCTCCACGCGCGGGAACGACCAAGCCGGCGCCACTGACACTTGTTGCGTACCCGGGAGGGTGGAGTCCTGGTAACCTCTCCGGCGCATGAAGATCGCCGACAAGAAGGCCGTGGCCATCGAGTTCACGCTCAAGGACGAGGCGGGAGAGGTGCTCGAGACGTCCGTGGGCAAGGACCCGCTCTGGTACCTGCAGGGCCAGGGCAACCTGGTTCCGGGGCTCGAGAAGGCGCTCCTCGGGAAGGACGTCGGTGAGACCGTCGACGTCAAGGTGCCGCCGGCCGAAGGGTACGGCGAGCGCGACGAAAAGGAAGTCCGCAACGTGCCGCTGCGCAAGTTCAAGGCGCCGCGTATTCAGGTCGGTGGCCGTTATCAGATTCAGGCGGGCGACGGGGTGGGCGTCGTGATCGTCAAGGCGGTCAACGGCGACTACGCCCTCGTCGACGGGAACCACCCACTCGCGGGCAGGACGCTCCACTTCATCTGCAAGGTGGTGGAGGTGCGCGACGCCAGCGAGGACGAGCAGCAGCACGGCCACGTCCACGGTCCCGAGGGCCACGGCCACGGGCACCATCACCACCACTGATTGGAGATGACGGTCCGCGAGACGCCCGTACGCTTGCTCGTCCTGCCGGGGCTCGGCGGCTCGGGGCCGGAGCACTGGCAGACGCGGTGGGAGGGCTGCGAGGGGGCGTGCGCGCGCGTGCACCAGCGCGAGTGGGACCGCCCGGCGCTCGGCGATTGGCTGCGGGCCGTCGACGCGGCGCTCGCCGCGGGAGAGGAGCCCATCGTGCTCGTCGCCCACAGCCTGGCGTGCGCGCTCGTCGCGCACGGGGCGCGGCGCGCCGGCTGGTCTCGCGTGGTCGCGGCGCTGCTCGTCGCGCCCGCCGACGTCGATTCGCCGTCGCGCACGCCGCCCGAGACGCGCTGCTTTTCTCCCATGCCGATGGAGCCGCTGCCATTCGCCGCGACCGTGGTCGCGAGCCAGGACGATCCGTTCGTGGCGCTCGAGCGCGCGCGCGAGCTGGCGCGCCGCTGGGGCGCCGAGTTCGTCGACGCGGGCGCCATCGGTCACATCAACGCGGCGTCGGCGCTCGGCGACTGGCCCGAGGGCCGCCGCGCGCTGCGCACGCTCGTCGCGCGGGCCGCGCGCCGGGAGGTCACGCCCGCGTGACGATCCTTCTGTCCTCGACGAGCCCACGCTGGTTCGCGGCGAGCTCGACCGACCTGCTCTCGCTGCTGTCGGATCACCTGCACTGCGAGCGCAAGGCCGCCGAGAACGCGCTCGCGCTCGTGCGCCGCTATCCGCACCGGGGCACGTCCGTGGCGTCGCTGTCGCGCCTCGCGCACGAGGAGACGAGCCACGTCGTGCAGGTCGCGGCGCTCATCGCCGAGCGCGGGTGGACGCCGCGCGCCGACACGCCGAACCACTACGCGCGCCGGCTGCTCGCCGAGGTGCGCGGGCGCGAGCCGGGTCGCCTGCTCGACGCGCTCTTCGTGGCGGCCTTCATCGAGGCGCGTTCACACGAGCGCCTCGGCCTGCTCGCGCGCGGCTTCGCCGCGTCGGGGGAGGGAGAGCTCGCGACCTTCTACGGCGCGCTCGCGCACGCCGAGGAGCGCCACGCCGAGATCTTCCTCGAGCTCGCGCGGCCCCTCGTCGGGGAGGCGGAGTACGAGGCGCGCCTCGCCGAGCTGGCCGAGCGCGAGGCAGTCATCATCGCGGCGCTGCCGCACGCTCCGCGCGTGCACTGATTTCGCGCGCCGACGCGCTCAACCGGCCGCCAGCTTCGCCGTCTCAACCGGCCGTCGGCTTCGCCGTCGTCGCGGGCGCCGCGAAGGCGAGCCGCCCGCCGATGTAGGTCGCCTCCACCTCCATCGACGAGCTCCAGAGCACGAGGTCGGCGAGGCAGCCGGCGGCGAGCCGCCCGAGATCCTCGCGCTCGAGGAGGCGGGCGGGCACCTGCGTCGCCATCGAGAGCGCCTGCTCGACGTGCGCGCCGCCGTGCTCGAGCATGACGCGCACGGCGCGGTCGAGCGTGAGCGTCGAGCCCGCGAGCGTGCCGTCGAGCCGGCGCGCGGCCTGGCCGTCGGAGACGATGGGCGCGCCGCCGAGGGCGTAGGTGCCGGGCGGGCGCCCCGTGGCCGAGACGGCGTCCGTCACGAGCGCGACGTGCTCCCACCCCTTGGCGCGCAGCGCGACGTTGAGGGCCACGGGGTGCGCGTGCACGCCGTCGGCGATCAGACCCACGGTGACCCGATCGTCGGTGAGCGCGGCGCCGACGCTGCCAGGCTCGCGGTGCTGGAAGGCGCGCATGGCGTTGTAAAGGTGCGTGACGAGGGAGGCGCCCGCGTCGACGCCGGCGACGAACTCCTCGAACTTCGCGTCGGTGTGACCCAGGCTGGCGATGACGCCGGCGTCGCGCAGGCGGCGAATGATCGCGAGGGCGCCGGGGCGCTCGGGCGCGATCGTGACGACGCGGAGCAGGTCGCCGGCGATCAGTTCATCGAGGACGGACGCGAGCGCGGTCCCGCCGCGCGCGACGGCCGCCGGATCGTGCGCGCCCACGCGCGCGGGCGAGAGCAGGGGACCCTCGAGGTGCAACCCGAGGCGCCGCGCGCCGCCCGCTCCTTCGGCGGCGCGCAGGGCGGCGGCCCCCGCGCGGTACGCCTCGACGGCGCTGCTCACGAGCGTCGGCAGGAAGGAGGTCACGCCCGTGGCGGGGAGGGCGGCCGCCAGGGCGGCGAGCGCCGCGGCGTCGCC
>DATKFB010000471.1:0-9699 GCA_035544435.1 Polyangia bacterium | reverse complement strand
GTGGTTGACGCCGCTCTCGAGGTGGAACTTGAGGTCGAGGCCGTCGGCGAGCGCGGCCACGCCGGGCCCGTCCTCCCAGGAGATGGCCGCCTTCCGCGCGAGCAGGGCCATGACGCGGTAGATCGCGCCCGTGTCGAGCAGGTCGTAGCCGAGGCGCGCCGCGAGCAGGCGCGCCGTCGTCGATTTTCCGGCCCCGGCGGGACCGTCGATCGCCACGACGAGGCGTCGCGGCATCGTTTGTCCCGGCGGTCCCGGCGGCAAGCTCAGGCCTTGCGGAAGCGCGAAGGGTACCCCTCGGGGAACTCCTTCTCGGGGTGCAGCGACTTCGCGCGAGTGATGAGGATCTCTTCCGTCTCGACGTGGTTCGGGTCGGGGAGGCAGCACTCCACGGGACAGACGGCCTGGCAGGCCTCGTGGTCGTGAAATCCCACGCACTCCGTGCAGAGCTTGGGATCGATCACATAGATGTCTTCGCCTTCGCTGATGGCTTCGTTGGGGCACTCCGGCTCGCAGGCGCCGCAGTTGATGCATTCTTCCGTGATGTACGTGGACATGTCTTCTCCGCTTGCGCGCGAAGTCTATTCCGCGCTCGCGCCACGGTCAATCAAGCGGTGGCGGTATCTGGCGCCGACGCTGCCGCGGCGGCCCCGCGCTTGCCGCCGCCGCGCAGGTTGACCGCCACGAGCTTCGACACGCCCGGCTCCTCCATGGTGATGCCGCACAGGCGGTCGGCGATCTCCATGGTGCGCCGGTTGTGCGTGATGATGATGAACTGAGAGCGGTCCGTCATCTCGCGCACGGCCTGGTTGAAGCGACCCACGTTGGCCTCGTCGAGCGGCGCGTCGACCTCGTCGAGGACGCAGAACGGCGACGGCTTGATGAGGAAGATCGCGAAGAGCAGCGAGACGGCCGTGAGGGCCTTCTCGCCGCCCGAGAGCAGCTCGATGTTCTGGCTGACTTTTTTGCCCGGCGGGTTCGCGATGATCTCGACGCCCGTCTCGAGCAGATCGTGCTCGTCGGTGAGTGCGAGGTGGGCGTGGCCGCCGCCGAAGAGGCGCGGGAAGACCTCTTGGAACTTGAGATTCACGGCGTCGAACGTCTCGCGGAAGCGCTTGCGCGAGGCGCGATTGATCTTCTCGATGGCGGTCTCGAGCTGTGAGATGGCCGAGTCGAGGTCGGCGCGTTGCGCCGTGAGGAAGTCGAAGCGCGCCTGGAGCTCCTCCGACTCTTCGATGGCCGTGAGGTTGATCTCGCCCATGCGCTCGATGAGGCCACGCAGCTCCTTGGCGCGCGCCTCCTCGACCTCCGCGAAAAGCGGGCGCAGGTGATAGTCCTGCACGACGCTCGGCAGCGTCACGTCGCGGTAGCGCTCGGCGACGCCCTCCTCGAGCGAGGTGCGGCGCAGCGCCGCCTCCTGGTGGCGCAGCTCGAGCCTGCCCTGGGATTGCGACAAGCGCGCAGCGTCGGCGCGCGTGACGCGGAGCTCGGCGTCGCGCTGCGCGAGGCGCGTTTGTCTGTCCTCGAGGGCGTCCTGGCGGTCGCCGTGCGCGCGGGCGCGCGCCTCGGCCTCGGCCTGCCACAGCGAGGCCTCGTCGCGCATGCGCACGGCCTCGGCGCGCAACTCACCGGCGCGCGCTGTCTCCTCCGCGATCGACAGCGCGAGCCGCGCCGCGCGCGCCGCGTGCTCCGCGCGCTCTTGGCGCAGGCGCTCGATCGTGAGGCGCGCGTTCTGGCGCCGGTCCTCCGCCTTGGCGGCCGCGACCTTGAGGGCCGTCAGCTCCTCGACGACGGCGTCGACCTGCTCGCCGAGCTCCGTCGTGCGCGCGCGCAGCTCCTCCGTCCGCAGCTCCGCGCCCGCGACGACCGCGGCGTCGGCGGCGAGCGCCGCCGTCGCGCTCGCGGCGCGGCCCTCGGCGTCGACGCGCGCGCGCCCGAGCTCGCCGGCCTGGGCCTCGAGCTGCGCGCGGCGCGCCTCGAAGCGGTGCAGTTCCTCTGTGGCCCGATCGAGATCCTTCTGCTGCCCGAAGAGCTCGAGCTCGTCCGCGCGGAGCTCGGCGGCCAGCCGCTCGAGCTCGTCCGTGACGCTCGCGAGCTCCTGCTTTCGCGCGACGTGGCGCGCGAGCGCCTCATGCATGTCGCTCTCGAGCTTGGCGACGACCTCCTCGAGCTCGCGGATCTCGCGCTTCTGTTCGAGCACGCCCGCGACGGCCGACTCGCGCGCGCCGCCCGTGACGACGCCCTGGGGATCGATGACCTCGCCGTCGAGCGTGACGATCGTCTTCGTCGTCTGCGTCTCGCGCCACAGCTCGAGCGCGCGGCGGAGGTTCTCGACGACGACGACGTCGCCGAGCAGGTAGGACGCGATGCGATCGTACTGCCGGTCGTAGCCGATGAGGTCGAGCAGCGGGCCGCGCACGCCCTCCCCCTTCGGCCAGACCGTCGTGTCGAGCATCGGCATGTAGCCCAGGGCCTGCGCGCCGCGCTCCACGGTCGCGCCGCCCGTGACGTCGTAGACGACCTCCCCGGCCGGCGCGGCCGCCAGGGCCGGCCCCCGTATAGGCGCGCGCAGTCCCAACGGGATGAACGAGGATCGGCCCTCGCTCTTCTGCTTCAAGAACTCGATGGCCTCGAGGCCGACCTCGTGCGACTCGACGATGATGTTGCCGAGGCGCTCGCCCAGCACCGCCTCGACGGCCGTCTCGAGCTCGGGTGGCGGCTGCACGATGTCGGCCACGACGCCGCGGATGCCGGCGCCCCCGGAGGCGGAGAGCGCCTCGCGGTGCTGCATGATGGCGCGCACGCCTTTCTGAAAGCTCTCGTAGCGATTCTGGATCTCGCTGAGCGAGGCGAGGCGCGACCGCCGCCGGTGCGCCTCCTCGCGCAGCGTCTCGAGCTCGAGCTCGCCGCGCGCGACGTCGGCGCGCAGCGCGCCCTGCCGGTCGGCCGCGACCTCGCGGCGCCCCTTGCGCTCGTCGCTGCGGGCCCGGATGAGGGCCAAGCTCGCGCGCAGGCCCTCGTCGTCGGCGGCGAGCGCGCGTGCCCGCCCGGTCGCCGCCTCTTCCTCGACGCGGATGGCCTCGAGCCGCACCGCCAGATCGTCGCGCCGCTGCTCGGCGGCCGCGCGCTCCGCTTCGTTGCGGGCGATGCGCGCCCGCGCCTCCGCTAGGTCGGCCATCGCCTCGTCGAGCGCGCGCCGCGCGAATGCCAGGCTCGCCCGCAGCTCGTCGTGCTCCGTCTGCTTGCCGGCGTAAGCGCCCTGGCTCTGCTCGGCCTCCTCCTCGAGGCGCGCCAGCTGACCGTCGAGCTCCTCGATGGCCGCCGACTGTTCGGCGGCGCGGACGGCGAGCTCCTCGATCTCGCGCGTCGCCGCCTCGGCGCGCTCCTCGAGCTGCCCCGCTTCGTCGTCCTGGTGCGCCGCGCGCTGCAGGCCTAGCTGGGCCTTGTTCGACAGCGCGAAGAGCTCGTCCTTCGCCGACGCGAGATCGTGGGCCTCCTCCGTGACCGAGAGGCGCTCGGCCTCGATGGACGTCTCCTCGACGTCGAGCGCGCCGGCGATGACCTCGTGCTGGCCGCGCACGGCCGTAAGCTCGATGGCAAGCGACTTCTCTTCCGCGAGATGTCCGAGGTAGCGCTGGGCCGACGACCAGAGGTCGAGGTCCTTGAGCTCGCCCTTGTACCGCTTGTAGCGCTCGGCCTTCTGCGCTTGCAGCCGCAGCGAGCGCAGCCGTCCCTCGATTTCGCCGATGATGTCGGACACGCGCAGGAGGTGCTGGCGCGTCGATTCCATCCGGCGCTCAGCGGCGCGCTTCTTGGATTTGTACTTCGTGATGCCGGCCGCCTCGTCGATGAGGCCGCGGCGATCCTCTGCGCGCGACGAGACGATGAAGCCGATGCGGCCCTGCTCGATGATGGCGTAGGCCTTCGAGCCGACACCCGTGCCCAGGAAGAACTCGACGACGTCGCGCAGGCGCGAGGGCACGCCGTTCAGCAGATATTCGCTCTCGCCGTCGCGGTGCAGGCGACGCGTGACGACGATCTCCTCGGGACCGACGGCGCCCCAGGGCACACCGTCTGGGTTGGCGTTCGCCGCGAGGCCGCGGGCGTCGAACATGAGGGACACCTCGGCCATGCCGGCCGGCCCGCGCGACTCCGAGCCCGAAAAGATGACGTCCTCCATAGCGCGGCCGCGCAGGTGCTTGGCGGACTGCTCCCCCATGACCCAGCGGATGGCATCGACGATGTTCGACTTCCCGCACCCGTTCGGACCCACGATCGACGTGATGGGGTCGGGGAACGCGATCGAGGTCTTCTCGACGAACGACTTGAACCCGCAAATCTCGATGCGCTTGATCTTCAAATCACCCCTCCGAGCGGCTCCGGTTGGCAGCGGGCAGCGTGGCAGCGTGCAGTGTGGACCTCGGCCGTCAAACGGCGTGACAATACGTAAAGCGTATCGTCATCAGGCTCATGATTAACACCTAGAGCAGGTCCTTGTAAACACGCTCGGACACGCCCGCCAGAAAGGCAACTTTTTCGAGCTCTCCGACGGAGACGCGCTCGCGCGGCGCCCTCGATTGGACGGAGCCCTCGCGCGCCGTGGTGTGCTAATGTCTCACCCCCGATGGACCCAGGATTCGGGATGAGCCCGACCGAGCTCTACGAGTTGCTTGGTGTCGTGGGCGGCGTCCTCGGAACTGGTGTCCTGGGATTTTGGCTCGTCAGGCGCGCCCGCGCCGCGCGCCGCCGCCAGATCGACGAGGCCGGCGAGGCCCGGCCCACGCTGCCCCGGCGCCGTTCGAGCGCCAGCGCGCCCGAGGAGCTGCCCGAAGAGGAACCGTCGGAAGCGCCCGCGCTCGAAGCGCTGGAGGTCGACACCCCGGCGCCGGTGTTTCCCGTGCGTGCGCCGGTGAGCGCGGCGTCGCCGGCCGTGGCGCCGCGCCCGCCCGCCCCCGCCCGCGTCTTGCCCTTCGCGCCGGCGACCTCGAGCTCCGGGGCCGTGCCCGTGCTGCCACTCGAGAAGCCGACGGCGCCGGCCGCCGCCGTTACTCCTCGCAAGAAGAAGGACGCGGTGGCGCTCGCGCCCGGCCTCGCGCGCACGCGCTCGACGGGGTTCATCGCCGGCTTGGGGGCGCTCTTCGCGGGGCGCAAAGAGCTGGACCCTTCGATCGTCGACGGCATCGAGAAGGTGCTGCTCACGGCCGACATCGGCGTCCGAACGAGCCAGAGGCTCCTCGAAGAGATCCGGACGTCGCTGTCTCGCAAAGAGCTCACGAACCCGGACGCCGTCTGGGCCTTTCTGCGCCAGCGCAGCGCCCAAGTTCTCGCGCAGGACGTCCGACCTATCGATTTCGCGGCCCACAAGCCCTTCGTTCTCCTCACGATCGGCGTCAACGGCAGCGGCAAGACGACGACGATCGGAAAGCTCGCCGCCAAGCTCGTGGCTTCGGGCAAGAAGGTGACGCTGGCGGCGGGCGACACCTTTCGCGCGGCCGCCGCCGAGCAGCTCGAGATCTGGGCCGGGCGCACCGGGGCGGCGCTCGTGCGCGGCAAGGAAGGCGCCGATCCGTCGTCGGTCATCTTCGACGCCGTCAAGCGTGGCGTCGGCGACGGCGCGGACGTCGTGATCGCCGACACCGCTGGGCGCCTCCACACGAAGACGGACCTCATGCAGGAGCTGCAAAAAGTCCGGCGCGTTATCGACAAGGCGTGCCCGGGCGCGCCACACGAGACCTGGCTCGTCATCGACGCGACGAGCGGCCAGAACGCCATCGCTCAGGCGCAGATCTTCACGCAAGCCATGCAGGTCACGGGCATCGTCCTCACCAAGCTGGACGGCACCGCGAAGGGCGGTGTCATCCTGGGCATCGTCGATCAGTTGAAGTTGCCCGTGCGCTACGTCGGCATCGGAGAGCGCGTGGAAGATCTGCGCGAGTTCGACGCCGAGGAGTTCGTCGAGGCCCTCTTCGAACCGCCCGCGCTTCTTCAGTGACGGGACGGTCGGACTGGCGGCACTCACAGGCGGCACTCAAGGACGTGGGAATTTTGTCGCGCACACGCCCGAGTCGCTGTAATCAGGCTTCATGGTTTTTAGTTGCCCTCAAAAATTACGCCATGTTATAGTGCGCCGAATCTGAGTTGGGCCGTAACTCATTGGAATATCTTGGCTTTTAGCCCTTCAGCTCATCCACTTCCCAGACAGCGAGGGATCATGAAGCGACCGGCCATCTGCTTCGGTTTGCGGTTTTGTATCTGCGTGTTGAGCGTGGCATGGGCGGGCGCGGGGTTCGCGAAGGGCAAATCGAGCACGACGGCGGCGCCGGCGGCGGACGCGACCGCCGACACCGCTGCGCCCGCTGCTGATTCGAACGCGGCGCCGGCGGACAGCACGCCGCCCGCCGCGGGGGACGAGACCGTCACGCCCGAGGGCGGCGAGGAGAATCAACTGCCGCTTGAGCCGGAGAAGGCCAAGCCGCCCACGACGCTCTCGTGGCAGGACATCGTCGTCGTCCCGCGCAAGGCCTTCATCAAGGGCGGCCGCTTCGAGTTCGCGCCCTTCTCGGGCATCTCCGTCAACGACAACCTGATCCGCCACTACGCCTTCGGTGGCTCGATCACGTACTTCCTGTCCGACGCGCTCTCCGTGGGCGTCGAAGGCCAGTACTACATCAAGGCGCTCTCGCCGACCGCGGAGAACGTCGGTCTCCAGTACAACCGCATTCCCACGCTCAATCGGTATCTTTACAGCGGTGCTCTCGACTTCGGTTACGTCCCCGTCTACGGCAAGTTCGCGCTCTTCAACAAGCAGATCCTGCACTGGGAGATCTACGCGACGGCCGGCGTCGGCTTGATGGTCTCCGAGATCCTCCCGCGCGATCCGGGCTTGTCGGCGTTCAAGAACCAGCTGCTCATGGTCCCCGTCGGGCTCGGCGCCCGGTTCTTCCTGTTCAACTGGCTGACTGTGAACTTCGCCATCAAGGACTACATCTTCGCGGACAAGTTCGAGCCCGCTGACCGTGGAATGAATCCGGCGCTCGCGGACCCCGCGGCCGCCAAGGCGAACGCCGACTCGGCGCTCGTCAACAACGTCATGTTCTATGCCGGCGTGGGCCTGTACCTGCCGACGAAGTTCACCTACAAGACGCCTCGCTAGGGAGACATGACGATGACGAACCCCATGCCAAGGTCGATGCCCAAGGCGGCGTCCAGACGTTTCGCGCTCGTCGCCTGCCCCCTCGTCGCGCTCTTCGTGACGCTCATGCCGCTCGCGGCGCAGGCGCAGCGCAAGAGCCCACTCGAGGACGCCCCGGCCATTCGCAAGCGCGTCGAGCTCCGCGAGACGCGGTTCGAGCTCGGGGTGGGCATCGCCTCTACGGTGACGCAGGATTTCTATCACACGATGCTGGGCGGAGTGAGGCTGGCCTTCCACTTCAACGACTGGCTTTCGCTCGCCGCCTTCGGCAGCGCCGCCGTCGCCAACCTCGAGACGGGCTTTCAGAGCCGAATCGTAGAGACGTTGCCGGATGCCATGGATCCGGCGGCGCCGCGCGATCCCCCGAAGGCCGTCGCCCAGGCGTCGATGCAAAAAATCAAGGCTCTGGTGGGCGCGCAGCTCGAGTTCGCGCCGTTCACGGGCAAGTACTCGCTCTTCGGCAAGATCTTCGCTCACTACGACTTTTACATCTTCGGCGGCGCCGGTCTCATGCAGGTCGCGCCGACGGACGCGAACGCATGCGTGGGGACGATGTCCTACTGTGGCGAGTCGGGCTTCAAGCCGGGCGGCAACGCGGGCGTGGGCTTCCACAGCTTCTTCAATCAATGGTTTGCTCTCAACGTCGAGCTGCGCGACTTCGTGGCGCGCCTCGACCCGTCGGGGCGCGACGTCAACGGCGACGGCGTCGCGAACTCGGCTGACGTCACGTGGACGTCGACCTACCTGGTGACGGCGAATCTCATGTTCTTCCTGCCGGGCACCGCCGCGATTTCGCCATAGGCAGGAAGTCGGCGTGCCGGCGCCCAAGAAGAAGGTGACGCTGTACTTCAGCGCCGCCATGCTCGAGGAGACGCAACGGGAGGCCATCCGGCAGGACCGCTCCATCTCCTGGATCATCCAGGCCGCGTGGAAGATCTCTCGCGACGAAGTGCGGAAGCTGCCCAGCGTCGCGGGCCTCCCGACGACGGCCGTTTCGTCCTCGTCCGACTGACCTCGGGGCCGAAGGTCGCTACGGCGACGGACAGAGGGGCGCGGATGGGCCGTCGACGAGCTGAAAGCACACGCTCGTGCTGACCTCGAACGACGGGGTCTCGTAGGAGATCTCGACGCGGTCGTTTGTCACGCCGTCCATGGGTGGCGACGTGTAGCTCCCGTCGGCAGCCGCCTGCGCGATGACGCCCGCGCTCCGATCCGTGTCGAAGACGAAGATGTGGGCGAATGAGGCCGGCGGGTATGCGGCGCCGTAGGCGATCCACACCGTCTTCTGCCCGCCTTGCCCGTCGGAGACGAGCTGCGAGGAGAACGACGCCGTGCGCCCGGGCGGCGGGATGGGGATGAACGGCGCGTTGCATGCCCAGGCGAGCGCGGCCACGCCGAGGGCGAGCGCGATGCGGGCGATGCGAAGCCGAAGCTTGTTCATGAGATCGGGGAACCCCCCATCTGGCAAAGCAAGGCGCGATCCAGGGCCGCGCCTCGACGAATCGGTAGCGGCGCGCGCCGGGCGTCAACTTGGTTGGCACCTCGAACAACTGCGTTGGGGCGGCGGCTCATGACGCTCACGCGAATCGGTACCTCTTGAGCTTCTTCTGCAAGCCGAAGCGAGACAGGCCCAGCAGCTCCGCCGCCTTGGTTTGGTTGTTCCCCGACCGGCCGAGGGCCTCGCGCAGGAGCGAGCGCTCGAGCCGTTCGACGCGCGGCTTGAGGAGCAGGCTGTCGAAGTCCGTAGGGGCGACCGTCTCGGCCTGGCCCGAGGCCGCGATCGCCGGCGACAGGTCGTCCACCGAGATCCGCTCACCCGACAGCGCGTGCGCGCGCGTGATCTCGTTCTCGAGCTCGCGGACGTTGCCCGGCCAGCGGTAGGCCACTAGGCGCGCGAGCGCGCCTGGATCGAGGGGCTTGGCCGGCGTCCCGGCGCCGGCGGCCCGCTTGGCGAGCAGGTGCTCGACGATGAGGGGGATGTCCTCCCGGCGCTCGCGCAGCGGGGGCAGCGAGATGCGGGCGACGGCGAGCCGGAAGTAGAGATCCTGGCGGAACTTCCCTTCCTCGACCATGCGTTGAAGATCGCGGTTGGTCGCGACGACGATGCGCACGTCGACCTTGCGCGTGCGCTCGCCGCCCACGCGCCGGAACTCGCCCTCTTGCAGCACGCGCAGGAGCTTGCCCTGCATGGCGGGCGACATCTCTCCCACCTCGTCGAGGAACAGCGTGCCGCCGTCGGCCACCTCGAAGAGGCCGCGCGTGTCGCGCTCGGCGCCCGTGAAGGCGCCGCGCGCGTAGCCGAACAGCGTCGACTCGAGCAGCGTCTCGGGGATCGCGGCGCAGTTCTCCGAGACGAAAGGACGATCCTTGCGCGGTCCGTTGAAGTGGATCGCGCGCGCGACGAGCTCCTTGCCGGTCCCGCTCTCGCCCTGTATGACGACCGGCAGGGCCGTGTCGGTGAGGCGGTCCAGCAGGCGGAACAGCTCGAGCATGCGCGGCGTGCGGCCCAC
>DATKFB010000470.1:0-8283 GCA_035544435.1 Polyangia bacterium | reverse complement strand
CGGGCGGCACGTCAGTTACAGGAACGGCGGGCGTCGGCGGCACAGGCGTGGCCGGCAGCGGCTCGACAGGCACGGCCGCAGCCGGTGGAGCGGACGGCGTGGGGACAGCGGGCACGGGCGGCGTGATCCCGACGGGCACGGCCGGTGCGACCGGAACCGGCTCCGCCGGCACGAGCGGCGCTCAGAGCACGACGGGCGACGGGTACCGCGGCAAGGTCATCGTGCGCGACGGCTGCGGCTGCGAGGTCGCTCCGCTCTCTCCCGGCCCAGCCGCTCTGCTGTTCCTCGGCGCGATCCTGACGGTGCGACGCAAGCGCCGCCGGTAAAGGGCCGTCCTCGACGCCGACCTCTCCCGTGAAGCAGCGCGAGACAGGTGCAGAAGGTGGCGGCCTTCAGTACCGAATGTCGACCAGGGTCTTCTTGCGCAGCTCGGCGAGGTAGGTCTTGGTCTGCTTCTCCATCTCCTTCTGGCGGAGCTGGATGCGGATGTCGTCCTGGACCTCGGCGAGGGGCTTGGCGTCCTTGACCTTGCGCTCGACGAGCCTAATGACGTGGAAGCCGCGGTCGGCGCGCACGGGGCCGGCGATCTCGCCCGGCTTCATGCTGAAGACGATCTCCTCGATGGCCTTGGGCAGCATGTCCTTGCCGAAGGTGCCGAGGTCGCCGCCGTCGCCGCGCGTCGCCGCGTCGTCGGAGAATTGCTTGGCGAGCTTGGCGAAGTCCTCGCCGCCGCGCGCCCGCTCGAGCAACTTCTGCGCCTGGGCCTGCTTGTCGGCGACGGTCGCCGCGTCGGCCCCGTCGGGGATCGCGACGAAGATGTGGCTCGCGCGCACCTGGACGTTGCCGCCCGTCTTCATGTGGCGGTCGTAATAGGCCTTTACCTCGTCGTCGGAGATCGAGACGCGCGACCCGACGGCGATGTTGAGCACGCGGTAGCGCAAGAGTTGCTTCTTGAGGTCGGCGCGGTAGGTCGCCATGCTCATTCCCTGGCCGCGCAGCGCCTCGCGGAGCTGGTCGTCGTCGAGGCTGTTCTGCTTCTTGATCTCGTCGATCGACTGATCGACCTGCTCGCTCGACACCGAGAGCTTGAGATCGGATGCCTGCTGCAGGATGAGCTCGTCGTCGATGAGCCGGTCGAGCACCTCGCGGCGCAGCGCCGTCGCGCGCGCGCTGCGCTTGGCCGGGTCGGTGATGTGGTTCGCGTCGGCGAGCAGGGGCGCCGCCTTCTCCTCGACCTCGCTCGCGAGGACGATGTTGTCGCCCACGACCGCCGCGATCTTCTCGACGAGGCGCGCCTCGGCGCGGCCCGCCCATCCGATCAACGCCACGAGCGCGAGCGTGCGCGCGAGCCGAAGGGCCAGATGTGTCACGGCTTCTTGCCCTGCAAGAGCGTGCGCTGAGGTGGCATGCCCCCCTGCGGCATTGCCCCCGGCATCATGCCCGGACCGCCTGCGCCAGGGAACGCGCCGAGCGCGTGCGGATCGCCGGACATCCCGCGCGGGGAGGCGGAGCCGCCGCCCTCCATGCCGTTCTCGATGACCACCTTGCCGAGGTTGTCTTCGTGGATCTCGATCTTCGTGTTCTTCTTGAGGTCGGCGATGAAGGCGTCGAGCGCCTTCGTGCGCGTGTCGCGGAACAGGCGCTGCTGGATCTGGCGCTTGACCTCCGCAAGCGGGCGGTTGAAGCCGGGCCGCTTCTGCGTGAGCTTGAGGACAACCCAGCCCTTGTCGGTCTTGACGGGCGGCGAGACATCGCCCACGTCGCTGAGCTTGAAGGCCGCGTCGACGATGGGCTTCGGGTAGGCCGTCGAGTCCTTGTCGAAGAACGTCAGATCGCCGCCGCGCTGCTTCGACTCCTCGTCCTCCGAGACCTTCGTGACGAGATCGCGGAAGGCCTTCTGGTCGGCGCCCGCCGTCTTCGGCTGGGCCTTGGCCTCGTTGTAGACCTTGTCGGCCTTGGGCTTGTCCTTGACGAGGATCTCGCTCACGCGGACCTCGTCCTTCTTGTTGAACTCCTCCGGGTGGTCCTTGTAGTACTTCTCGACGTCGGCCTCGGGCACGTCCTCGACCTTGACCTTCGACTCGAAGTCCTTCTGCAGGAACTTCGAGATCATCTGCTGCTTCATGACCCGCTGGACCTCGGGGTCCTTGTCGTAGCCGCGCTTCTGCGCCTCGCCGGCCATGACCTCGAAGCGGATGAGGTTGTCGAGAAACTCCTTCTTCTTGTCGAGCGTCGTGTAGCGCGCGCGGATGAAGGGCGACTGTTTGTTGATGCGCTCCTGAACGTCACCGACGGTGATGACCTCGTCGCCGACCTGGGCCACGACCTGCGACAGGTCGCCCTTGTCCTGCGTGGGCTTGATCGACGCCTTCTTGCAGGCGGGAGCCGCTAGCAGCAGCGCCGCGGCGGAGAGGGAGACAAAGCGCGACGAGGACCGAGCGGGGAGCGTTCGCATGCGGCAGAGATTACACGCCTTCGGCGTCAGATCCAGCGCGTCGGGCCCGGCGAGACCGCGTAGCCGTGGCCTGCGGCCAGCGACCGCAGCGCGAAGTGCATAAGCGCGTTCACGGCCGTGATCGCGCCCGCCGACATGAGCAGGCTCGCCAGGCTGTGGATCTTGAAGGTGCTCAGGACCTTGTCCGTGAGCCACAGCAAGATCGTGTTCACGATGAACGGGATGAAGAGGATGAGGAGCCCGAGCGTGAGGATCGTCGGGACGACGAGCATGAGCTTGATGAACCAGCCCAGGAAGAAGTTCAGCACGCTGAACACGATGGCCACGATGAAGGCCGAGCCGACGCTCTTGATCTGGACGTCCGGCAGTGTGCGCGCGAGCGCCACGATCGTGAGCGTGAGGACCGCGAGGTGGAGGAGCATGTACATGTCTCGGAGCCTAGCAGGCCCTCAGCGGCAGAGTTACTGGCGCCCGCGTGCCGGCGCTGATAATTTGTTCAGGTGCTCGAGTCGACCTTCCAGCTCGTTCGCGGCGTCGGCCCGGCCGTTGAGCGGCGGCTGTGGCGCGCGGGCGTGGCCTGCTGGCGCGATCTGCCCGGGGCGGCCCTTCCGACGGCGAGCAAGCGCTTCGCGTCGCCGCTCGGCGGCGCTGTCGAGGCGGCGGCGCGGGCGCTGGGGCGGGGAGACATCGAGCGGCTCGCGAACGTCTTGCCCGCCGGCGAGCAGTGGCGGCTCCTGGGCGCGTTCGGCGAAGAGGCCGCGTATCTCGACATCGAGACGGGCGACGACGTGTGGGGGCGCGAAGGGATCTCGGCGATCGGCGTGCTCGACCGCGACGGGCCTCGCCTGCTGCTCGCGGGGCGCGACCTCGAGGCGTTCCCGAGGCTCGCGCGGCGCTGGCGCTTGCTCGTGACCTTCAACGGCTCGTCCTTCGACGTGCCGATCCTGCGGCGCGCGTTTCCCGAGTGGACGCCGCCCGCCGCGCACGTCGATCTGAGGCACGCGCTCGCCCGCCTCGGGCACCACGGCGGCCTCAAGGCCATCGAAAACGAGCTCGCGGAGCTCGCCCTCGCGCGGCCGCGACATTTGCGCGGCGTCGACGGCTGGGACGCCTGCGTTCTCTTTCGTCGCGGTCGCGACGGCGATCGCCGCGCGCTGCAATTGTTCGCCGAGTACAACATGTACGACGTCGTCAACCTGCGCACGCTCGCCGCCTACGCCTACAACGCCCTCGCCGCCGAGGAGATCGCCGCCGCGCCCGCCTTGCGGGAGCACGTCGCACCCCTGCCCGTCCCTTTCCGCGGCGACGTCCTCTACGACGTCTCGAAGATCCTCCTCGCTCTCTGAACCAGCGTTGATACATCGGCTGACGGCGTTGATTTATCGATGGGCGCGACTCCGCCGCGCCGGCTCACCTTGCGAAGCAGTGCCGGGGGCGTGGGACCCTCTCAGGGTCCCGACCTAAACGTCTCGCAGTCACCGACGCGGCCGCGTTGCAAGCCCGCGCGCAGCCAGTGCACGCGTTGCTCCGAAGAGCCGTGCGTGAACGAGTCGGGCACGACGCGGCCGCGGGCCTCGCGCTGGAGCTTGTCGTCGCCGATGGCGGAGGCCGCGCGCACGGCGGCCTCGACGTCGCCGGGCTCGAGCAGGTGGCGCGTCTGGTTGGCGTGGAACGCCCACACGCCCGCGAGGCAGTCGGCCTGGAGCTCCGTCTCGACGGAGAGGTGGTTGGCCTCGGTGCGCGACGCGTTCGCGCGCCGCGCCTCGACGCGGTCCGAGACGCCGAGCAGGTTCTGCACGTGGTGGCCCACCTCGTGGCCGATGACGTAAGCCTGCGCGAAGTCGCCCGGCGCCCCGAAGCGCTGCGCGAGCTCGCGGAAGAAGGAGAGATCGAGGTACACGCGGCGGTCTGGCGGGCAATAGAACGGACCGACGGCGGCGCTCTCGAAGCCGCAGGCCGAGTCGACGGCGCCCGAGAAGAGCACGAGCTTGGGCGGGACGTAGCGATGGCGGGTCTCCTCGGGCAGCACGGCGCCCCAGACGTCCTCCGTGCTGCCGAGGACGGCCTTCACGAAGTCGACGCGCTCGTTTTCCGCCGGATCCACGGGGCGCGTCGTCGTGCCGTCACCGTCGACCTGGCCGCCGCCGAGGAGAGCGCGCACGAAGCTGGGCGGCGCGCCGAGGAGCGCCGCGACGATCGCGACGAGGATGGCCCCGCCGCCGATGGCGCCGCCGCGCACCGAGAAACCGCGCCGGTCCTCGACGTTGTCGCTGCGCCGCTCGTCTTGCCACCGCATGTGGGCAAGGTATGTCCGACCGGTCTCGTTGAGAAGAGCCGATCCGTCGTCAGCCGATGAGCTTCGCGAGATCTAAGAGGCGCGTCCGCGCCGCCCGCATGCGGTCGGCCTTCTCGGCCTCGGCGAAGGAATACGAGAGGCGCATCTCGGGCGAGAGCTTCCAGCGGCTGCCCTTCGCGTGCGCGAGCTTGAGGACCTTGGCGGGGTCGAGGCGCGTCGTCTCGCCGAGCGTCAGCACGACGCGCGCGGACGACAGCTCGTAGGCCTGGGCGCCGAGCGCGCGCACGAGCGTCTTGTCGACCATGACCTCGCCGAGGAGGCGCGCCTCGTCGGGCAGTGGGCCGTAACGATCTTGTAGCTCCTCGAGCGTCACGCGCACGTCGTCCTCGTCGCGGGCCTGCGCGAGGCGCCGGTAGAAGTCCAGCCGCTGACCCGTGTCGGGCAGGTAGTCGTCGGGCAGGAAGGCTGGCACGTCGACCGTGATCTCGGGGTCGAGCTCGCGCTTGATCGGCTCGCCGCGCAGCTCGGCTACGGCCTCCTCGAGGATCTTGGCGTAGGTCTCGAAGCCCACGGCGGCGACGGCGCCGTGTTGGCGCTCGCCGAGCAGCTCGCCCGCGCCGCGGATCTCGAGGTCGTGCGTCGCGACCTGGAAGCCGGCGCCGAGCTCCGTGAAGCGCTGGAGCACGGCCAGCCGCGCCTTCGCCTCGGGTGTCATGCGGCCCTCGTCGGGGACGACGAGGTAGCAGAAGGCGCGCTCGCGCGAGCGGCCGATGCGCCCGCGCAGCTGATAGAGCTGCGCGAGGCCGAAGCGGTCGGCGCGGTTCACGATCATTGTGTTGGCGCGCGGGATGTCGAGGCCCGATTCGATGATCGTCGTGCACACGAGCACGTCGAACCGTCCGTCGACGAAGTCGACCATGACCTTCTCGAGCTCTCCCTCGGGCATCTGGCCGTGGCCGATCGCGACGCGCGTGCCCGCGGGCGCGAGGGCGCGCACCTTCTCGGCCTCGCGCGCGATGTCCTCGACGCGGTTGTGCACGTAGAAGATCTGGCCGCCGCGCGCGAGCTCCTTGGCGAGCGCGTCCGAGAGCAGCGCCGGGTCGAAGCGGCACACGAACGTGCGGATCGCGAGGCGGTCGGCGGGCGGCGTCGCGATGATCGAGATCTCGCGCAGCCCGCCCATCGACATCTGCAGCGTGCGCGGGATGGGCGTCGCCGTGAGCGTGAGGACGTCCACCTGCGTGCGCAGCTCCTTGAGGCGCTCCTTGTGGGCGACGCCGAAGCGCTGCTCTTCGTCGATGACGACGAGGCCGAGATCCTTGAAGCGCACGTCGCGCGAGAGCACGCGGTGCGTGCCCACGACGACGTCGACGTGGCCCGCGGCGAGCGCCGCGATCGTCTGGCTCTGCTCGGCCTTGCCGCGAAAGCGCGACAGCCCCGCGACGCGCACGGGGAAGTCGGCGAAGCGCTCGCGGAACGTCATGAGGTGCTGCTCGGCGAGCACGGTCGTGGGCGCGAGCAGCGCCGCCTGCTTGCCGCCGAGCACGGCGAGCAACGTCGCCCGCAGCGCGACCTCGGTCTTGCCGTAGCCGACGTCGCCGCAGATGAGGCGATCCATGGGGACGCCGTGCTGCATGTCGGTGAGCACGGTCTCGATGGCGCGCGCCTGATCGGGCGTCTCGTCGAAGGGGAACGTCTCCTCGAACTCGTGGAAGGTGGCGTCGGGCGCGGGGAAGGCGTGCCCCGCGAGCGCGGCGCGCTGCGCGTACAGCTGCAAGAGCTCCTCGGCGACCTTGCGCGCCTCCGCGGAGACGCGCCGCCGCTTGTCGGCCCAAGTCTTGCCGCCGAGCTTGTCGAGGCGGATGGCGTCCACCTCGCCGCCCGAGTAGCGGTGGCAGAGCCCGATGCGGTAGACGGGCACGTAGACCGAACCGCCGTCGTACTCGAGGTGCAGGAAGTCCTGCGGCACGCCGCGCACGGTGAGCTTCTTGAGCCCCCGATAGCGTCCGATGCCGTGCTCGTCGTGGACGACGGCGTCGCCTTCGGCGATCTCGCCGAGATCGCCGAGCCCGGGCGTGGCGGTCGCCTTCGCCGCGGGGGGCTCGCGGTGCGCGCGCGGCCCGAAGATCTCCTCTTCGGCGACGAGCACGAGCCGATCGGCGGGCAGGCGGAACCCGCGCGTGAGCGGTCCCGAGAGAACGGCGAGGGGCGCGGCCTCGTCCCGCGCGGGTCCCGCGGTCGCGCCCTCGTCGTCGAAGAGCCACCCGGCGGCGTGGCCCCGCGCCACGGTTTCGGGCGCGAGGCCCCACGCCGTGAGCAACCCGGCAAGGCGATCAGCGTGCGCGCGGTTGGGTGCCACGAGCCGCACGCGCTGGCCCTGGGCCATCCAGGCGCGCAGCCGATCGCGCAGGGGCTTGCCGACGTCGACCGCGGCGGCGTCGGGGTGGGCGGCCGTGAGGCGCTCGCTCGTCTGTTCGCCGCGCGCGCGCTGCAGCTCGGCGCGCAGTCCCGTGTTGGGCTCGGCCGCGACGTGCACGCGCGGCGCCGCGCCGTCGTCCCCGGGCCCGAAGTGCACGACCTCGACGGGCGGCAGCTCGACGCGCCGGCGGCCCTCGAGCGCGGCGCGCGCCTCGTCCTCGAGCAGCACGAACTCGCCGGCGTCGAGCGCGATGCGGTGCTCGGCGCGCCGCGAGATGGCCGTCTCGCGCAGCTTGCTGGCCTGCCGCCGCGCCGCCTCGACGACGGCCTCCGGATCCTCGACGACGAGCTGCGCGTCCTTCGGCAGGTAGTCGAAGACCGTCTCCATGCGGGCGTGAAAGGCGGGCGCGAGCGCCTCCACGCCGAAGAAGGCCTCGCCCTCGTCGATCTGATCGAGGATGTGGCGCGTCTTCGACGACGGGAAGACGGCGGCGTCGGCGGCCGCGAGGATCTTGGCACGCGGGTCGGCGCCCGCGGTCTTGATCGTGTCGCGCACGGGGTGCAGGTGCAGCTCGCGCAGCGGGCGCAGCGTCCGCTGCGTCGCCGCGTCGTAAAGACGCAGGGCCTCGACCTCGTCGCCGAAGAGCTCGATGCGCACGGGGTGGCGGTAGACGGGCGGGAAGACGTCGATGACGGCGCCCCTCACGGCGAAGGTGCCGGGGTCCTCGACGACGGACGCGCGCGAGAACCCCGCGCGGACGAGGCGGGCGATCGTCTCGTCGCGGTCGATCACGGCGCCGGTGCCGATCGTCCAGCAGAGCGCCTCGAAGGGCGCGCGCGGCACGACGCGCCGAAAGAGCGCGGGCGCCGAGGCCACGAGCACGGGCGGCGCAAAGCCGCGCGCGAGCCGAAAGAGCGCCGCCATGCGGCCCAGGAGGGCGCGTCGATCGGGCTGCATCTCGGCGTAGGGAGAGGGATCGGGCGCGGCGAGCTGCAGCGCCGCGGGCGGCGTGAGCGGGTCGTCGCTCGCGGGCGGCGGCGGCAGGAAGAACAGGAGGTCCTCGAGGCGCGCCTCGGCCGCCTCCTCGTCGGCGCACAGATAGACGACGGGCGC
>DATKFB010000469.1:0-22043 GCA_035544435.1 Polyangia bacterium | reverse complement strand
CCAAGCCGGCTGCGGCTCGCTCCGATAGTGGTAGTCGCGATAGCCGTTCGAGCCCTGCCAGTAGCCTCGGTAATAGACCGGGCGGCCGCCCTCGTACACGTAGCGCGGTCCGATGAAGAGGAAGCCAGGCCGGTCCGGTTGCCAGTAGCCGTTCGACCAGGCCCAGTCGTAGCCGTTCCAGTCCCAATAGCCGTCGACCCACAGGTACCCATAGCCGGGCGCGGGGGGCCGGTACTCGGCGACGGGCGGCGGCGGCGCGACCGTCGGATAGACCGTGGCGTCGAGCTCGACGGCCGGCGCCGCCGCGGGCGGCGGAGCGTACGCGGGCGGCGGCGGCGCGTAATTCGGATCGTTCGAGTAATAGACGGGCGCCGGCGCCGCGCGAACGACGCACCCGCCCGCGAAGGCGGCCAAGGGCACGACGAGGGCGAGGAACAGCGACGGGACGAGCCGAGAGGAGCGGGGCGAGGGGCGCATGGGGGTCTCCTTCAGTCGTTTGGACGATCCACGGTACCCACCAATTCAATTGACCGCAAGGATGCCCACCGCGCGCCGCCCCTCGACTTGACCGGGGCGGGGGACACGACTAAACAACGCCAGACGATGGAGACCGTCTTTTCCGGGATCCAGCCTTCGGGCGAGCTGCACCTCGGCAACTACCTCGGCGCCATTCGCACGTGGGTCGAGCTGCAGGAGACGTATCGCTGCTTCTATTGCATCGTCGACTACCACGCCATCACACAGCCATACGTGCCGGGCGAGATGGCGAGCCGCGCCCGGCAGATGGCCATCGACGTGCTCGCCTGCGGGGTCGACCCGGCGCGCGCGACGCTGTTTCTGCAGTCGGCGGTGCCAGAGCACACGGAGCTGGCCTGGGCCCTCTCATCGGTGACGCCGTTCGGTGAGCTCGGCCGCATGACGCAGTTCAAGGACAAGTCCGAGCATCACCCCGACAACATCAACGCCGGGCTCTTCACGTACCCCGTGCTGCAGACGGCGGACATCCTGCTGTACGGCGCGACGCGCGTGCCCGTGGGCGAGGACCAGCGGCAGCACCTCGAGCTCGCGCGCGAGATCGTGCGGCGCTGGAACGCCCGCTTCGGCGAGACCTTCGTCGAGCCCCAGCCGCTGTTCTCGACGACGCCGAAGATCCTCGGCCTCGACGGCCACGCCAAGATGTCGAAGAGCCTCGGCAACACCATCAGCCTGCGCGAGGACGACAAGGCGATCTGGGACAAGCTGCGCACGGCGGCGACCGATCCGGCGCGCGTCAAGCGCACCGACCCGGGCACGCCAGAGAAGTGCAACGTCTTCACGCTGCACAAGTTCTTCTCGCCGCCCCCCGTGCAGCAGTCGGTCCACGAGGGCTGCACGACGGCGGGCATCGGCTGCATCGATTGCAAGAAGCGCCTGCTCACCTTCCTCGAGGCCGACCTCGCGCGCATCCGCGCGCGCGCCGACGAGCTGCGCGCGCGGCCGGGGCACGTCGACGAGATCCTCGCGGTGGGCGCGTCGCGGGCGCGGGCCGTCGCGCGCGACACGATGGTGCGCGTGCGCGAACGCCTGGGCTTCGTGGCGGCGGCGCCGTGAGCGCGGGGCGCGTCGCCCTCCTCGCCGCGTTCGTCGGCCTCGCGGTTCACGCCGCGGGGTGCTCGAGCCGCGACGACGGGTCCAGCCCCGAGGCCGCCGTCCAGTCGCTCATCGCGGCCGCGCGCGCGGGTGACCGCCTCGCCGTGTACCAGCGCTTCGGGCCGCGCACGCGGGCCCGCATCGACGATCTGCTGTCCTCGGCGCGGCGCACGGGCGCGACGCGCATCCTCCGACCCGAGGATCTCGTGACCGTCGGCTGGGTGCCGCCCGCGTGGGAGGCGGCCGGCACGCGTCTCCTGCGCCGCGATGGCGACGACGCGGAGGTCGAGGTCTACTCGGGCGGCGGAGATCGCCAGAGCGTGCGCGTCGTGCGCGAGGCGAAGAGCTGGAAGGTCGAGCTCCCGCTGAGGTAGGCCTCCCGGGCGCGGCTCAACGGCGCCGGTGGCGACGTCGCGCGGCCGCGAAGGCCAGGGCCAGCCCCACGGCCGAGAGCAGCGTGCCGCACGGCGTGACCGGGCCGACGCTGCAGCCCGCGTACCCGCTGCACTGGTGCGTGTCGGGGTTGCAGCTGTTGCCGCACTCGTCGTCGGACGCGCAGGCGGCGGCGCCCGCCTTCTTCCCGACGCACTTCATCGCGTCGGCGTCGCAATAGTCCGTGTCGACGCAGGTATCCGCGAAGGTGCACGCGGCGCCGTGCGCGAGCCTCGGCTTGCATATCCCGTCGGTGGGCGGCTTCGTCGAGCTGTCGGCGCCGTCGCAGTGGCCCATGATGCACTCGAAGTCGCTCTGGCAGGCGCCGCCGACCTGGACCTTGGCGATGAACGCGCCGTCGCACTCGGGAGGATGAGCGAGGCCCGTGACCCAATCGGCGCAGGTCTGGCCCGCGAGCGTCGAAAGGCAGGTCCCCATCAGCGTGGCGTCATAGCCGAGCCGACCCTTCGCTTCGCCGTCCTGGACGGACGCCGCGACGAATTGCCAGGCCGACATGTTCATGCTGACGCAATCGCTCTTCATGCGGCCCATGATGTCGGCCGTCGAGGCGCACTTGAAGTTTTGATCGCAGACGGTCTGGGACCACAAGGCCGGCAGCTGGGAGACCTGGACCTGGCTCGGAATCCCGCTCGACGATCCACCGCCGCAACCCACCGTCGTGCCGATCAGGACCACCATCGCGAACACCACCTTCGTCATGCCGCCTCCTCATCAGGTTGGGGGAGAAGTCGACTCGTGGAGCCACGCCAGGTAGGCCGGGCTGCCCTCGTCGACCTTGAACGCGAGGATCTCCGGGATCTCGTAGGGGTGGAGCTCGAAGACGCGCGCGCAGACGCGCTCGAAGAGCGCGGGCCGCGTCTTCGCGACGCACAGGACCTCGGGCTCGTCCCAGATCTTGTCGTCGTAGCGGTAGACGGAGCGCACGCCGGGCACGATGTTGACGCACGCGCAGAGCCGCTCCTCGACGAGGGCGCGCGCCATGGCGGCGGCTTGGTCGGCGTTGGGGGCCGTGATGTGCAGCTCGAGCGCGTCGGCCACGCCTCCACTCTACAGCAAGTTGCCCGAGACTTGACGACGCCGGGGCCGCCATTGGAGAGTCCCGGCGCCTTGCTCATCGTGCAGAAATATGGCGGTACTTCCGTGGGCAACGTCGAGCGCATCCGGAACGTCGCGCGGAGATGCCTCGCGACGCAGCGGCAGGGTCACCGCGTCGTCGTCATCGTCTCGGCCATGTCGGGCGAAACGAACCGCTTGCTCGGGCTCGCCAAGCAGATCAGCGAGCTGCCCGACGAGCGCGAGCTCGACGTCATCGCGTCGACGGGCGAGCAGGTCACCGTGGGGCTGCTCGCGCTCGCCATCCACGCCGAGGGCGGCAGCGCCGTGTCGCTGCTGGGGCACCAGGTGCGCATCCTCACCGACAGCGCGTTCGCGCGCGCGCGCATCCAGGACATCGACGCGCGCGCCATCAACGCCGCGCTCGAGAGCGGCAAGATCGCCGTCGTGGCCGGGTTCCAGGGCGTCGACAAGGGCGGGAACATCACGACGCTCGGACGCGGCGGCTCCGACACCTCCGCGGTCGCCGTCGCGGCGGCCCTCAAGGCCGACTCGTGCGAGATCTACACCGACGTCGACGGCGTCTACACGGCCGACCCTAACGTCGTCGCGACGGCGCGCAAGGTCGACCGCATCAGCTACGAAGAGATGCTCGAGCTCGCGTCGCTGGGCGCCAAGGTGCTGCAGATTCGCTCGGTCGAGTTCGGCATGAAGTACGGCGTGCGCATCCACGTCCGTTCGAGCTTCAACGACAACGAAGGAACCTGGGTCGTGCCAGAGGAGAAAGCCATGGAAGCCGTTGTGGTCGCCGGCGTCACCGCCACCAAAGACGAAGCCAAGATCACCCTGCAGGGGATCTCCGACGCGCCCGGGATCCAGGCGCAGGTGTTCAAGCCGCTCGCCGAGGCCGGCGTCTCGCTGGACGTCATCGTGCAGGCCTATATCCAGGATGGGCGCACGAACCTGACCTTCACGTTGGCGGCGAGCGACCTGCCGCGCGCGCGCGACATCCTCATCAAGCACTGCGCCAACGTATGCACGCCCGAGCAGATCAAAAGCGAGTCCGGCCTCTCGAAGGTCTCGATCGTGGGCGTGGGCATGCGTTCGCACGCGGGCGTCGCGCTCAAGATGTTCGAGGTCCTCGCGAAGGAGAACATCCACGTTCACCTCATCTCGACCTCGGAGATCAAGATCTCCTGCGTCATCGACGCCAAATACGCCGAGCTCGCCGTGCGCGCCCTCCACGACGGCTTCGAGCTCGGAAACGCGGCGTGAGCCGCTTCGATCGGCCGTTCCCGCTGCTACGCTCGCCGAGCGTCGTCCCGTGCTACTTCTTCGGCGTTGGCGCCGGCGCAGCCCCGGTGGCGGCGGTGGGCTTTGCTCCCGCCTTGGCCGGTGCGGGCGTCGCGGGGGCGGGCGTCGTCGTGGCCGGCGGCGGAGTCGCGGGCCCCGGAGGCGTGGTCGCGGGCGCGGGTCCCTTGGCGGGCGCGGGCGTGGCCGGCGCGGGCGCCGCCGAGCCTTCGGCGGGCGCCGTCTCGTCGGCTTCCGGTTGGCGGTCCCACTTGTCGACCTTGCCGGTGCCCTGCGTGTCGTAGCCGATGCGGTCGAGCTTGCCGCCCTCGTAGTATTGCCACTCGTCGATCTTGCCGTCGTTGTTAGTGTCGCGCTCGATGCGCACGAGCTTCTCATCCTCGTAGTACTTGAAGAGGTCGGGCTTCTGGTCGTAGTTCGTGTCCAGCTCCTCGCGCACCTTCTTGCCGTTGACGTAGTAGACGGTCAGGTCGAACTTGCCGTCGAAGTCCATGTCGAACTCTTCGAGCGTCGTCTTCTCGCCCTTGTCGTCGTAGTAGTAGACGAGGTCGAGCTTGCCGTCGTGGTTGAGGTCGACCTGCTTGCAGGTCAGGACCTGCACCTTCTGGCCGTTGACGTTCACGGTCTGGAAGAACTTCCAGACGTCGGGCTTCTTGTCGAGGTTGGTGTCCGCCGTGACGATCTCCTTGCCCCTGTCGCTGCACTTGCTGCGATCGATCTGCGGCGCGTTGGGGATGTTGGAGTCGCCGCCCACGGCCATCTCGCCGGCGTGGGGCGTTCCGCCGCACGCCGTCACCGTGGCGGCCGAGGACAGCAGGAGGAGGGCCGCCGCCAGGCGGAAGTCGGCCAACCGGGGCTCGAAGGACGAAAAACGGTCGAGGCGCATGGTGCAATACGGTAGGGCCATCGCCCCTTTGCAGCAAGTCCGTTCGCGGGAACGCGGCCGGGTGTCGCGCGCCGGGGCGAGATCTTGACCACAGGTGTATGGCCATATATCGTCACAGGGATGGCGCGCAACAAAGTCTCGACGACCGTCTACATCACGCCCGAGCAGAGCGAGCAGCTGAAGCTCCTCCACAACAAGACGAAGGTCCCCGTCGCCGAGTACATCCGGCAGGGCATCGATCTCGTGCTCGAGAAGCAGAAGGACCACCTCCCGGGGCAGCTCGCCCTCAACGTGAGATCGCCGCGGTGACGGCGCGGCGGCTCCGCTCCCGCGACGGAGCCGCGCGCGGGCGTGCTCGGCGCCGAAAGGGTTTGCAGAACTCGAGGCGGACGCTGTAGTAAGGGTCGCCACCGCGCGGGCGACTCCGAGCTTCCCACCCGACAGGCTGGTAGCGTCCGCTTTCTCTCGATGTCCACTCCGACGCACCTGATCCGCAACTTCTCGATCATCGCGCACATCGATCACGGCAAGTCGACCCTGGCCGATCGCCTGCTCGACGCCACGGGCGCGCTCACGGACCGCGAGCGCCGCGCGCAGTTCATGGACAGCATGGACCTCGAGCGCGAGCGTGGCATCACGATCAAGGCGGCCACCGTGCGGCTCAGCTACGCCGCGGAGGACGGTCAGACGTACGAGCTCAACCTCATCGACACGCCCGGGCACGTCGATTTTCACTACGAGGTCTCGCGCTCGCTCGCGGCCTGCGAGGGCGCCGTGCTCGTCGTCGACGCGTCCCAGGGCGTCGAGGCGCAGACGCTCGCGAACGTCTACCTCGCCGTGAATCTCAACCTGGCACTCGTGCCCGTCATCAACAAGATCGACCTGCCGGCCGCCGATCCCGAGAACGCGCGGCGGGAGATCGAGGAGGTCGTGGGCATCGACGCGTCGGAGGCCGTCCTCGCCTCCGCGAAGGAGGGGATCGGCATCCACGAGATCCTCGAGATGATCGTCAAGAAGGTGCCGCCGCCCATGGGCGATCCCGAGGCGCCCCTCAAGGTGCTGCTGCTCGACAGCTGGTACGACACGTACCGGGGCGTCGTCATCCTCGTGCGCGTCATCGACGGCGTCATGCGCGCCAAGCAGAAGGTGCTCTTCTTGGCGGTGCGCCGCGAGTACGAGCTCCAGACCGTCGGCGCCTTCGCGCCCTTCGCGCGCGAGGTCCCGGACCTCGGCCCGGGCGAGGTGGGCTTCTTCACGGCCGCCATCAAGGACGTGGGCGACGCGCGCGTCGGCGACACGATCACCGAGGCCGCGCGGCCCTGCGCCGAGGCGCTGCCCGGGTTCAAGCCGGCCAAGCCCATGGTCTTCGCGGGCATCTTCCCGACGGACACGGCGCGCTACGAGGATCTGCGCGACGCGCTCGACAAGCTCCGCCTCAACGACTCGTCGTTCACGCGCGAGCCCGAGACCTCGGCGGCCCTCGGATTCGGCTTCCGGTGCGGCTTCCTGGGCCTTCTGCACATGGAGATCGTGCAGGAGCGGCTCGAGCGAGAGTACAACCTCGACCTCATCACGACGGCGCCCACGGTGCGCTTCCGGTGCATCCTGCAGAACGGCGACATCATCGAGCTCGACAACCCCGCGAAATTCCCCTCGGAGGGCGGCCTCGAGCGCATCGAGGAGCCCATCATCGCGGTCACGATCCACACGCCGCCGGAATATGTCGGGGCCATCCTCAAGTTGTGTGAGGAGAAGCGAGGGACCCAGACGGGGCTGACCTATGCCGGCGAGAAGCGCGTCATTATCCGCTACGATCTGCCACTTACCGAGATGGTGTTCGGTTTCTACGATCGCCTCAAGTCCGCCTCGCGCGGGTACGCCTCGCTCGACTACGAGCCCAAGGACTATAAGCCGGCCGACCTCGTGCGCATGGATCTGCTCGTCAACGGAGAGCGCGTCGACGCGCTCTCGCTCATCGTCCACCGCGAGAGCGCCTACAACAAGGGCCGGGACCTCTGCGTCAAGATGAAGGAGCTCATTCCACAGCAGCAGTTCGAGGTGGCGATCCAGGCGTCGATCGGGTCGCGCGTCATCGCGCGCACGACGGTGAAGGCGCTGCGCAAGAACGTCACAGCCAAGTGCTACGGCGGCGACATCACGCGCAAGCGCAAGTTGCTGGAGCGTCAGAAGGAAGGTAAGAAGAGGATGAAGCAGGTTGGCAACGTGGAGATCCCGCAAGAGGCCTTCCTGGCGATCCTCAAAGTGGACTGACGCAAAACAGGGGTTGGGTCGCGACGGGGCAACGTGAGTCGACCGGAGGGCAGCGAGCGCATGGCGAGCACGGGTTCAAAAGTCGGTTTCATGCAGTGGTGGCAGGAGCGGTCCGCCTGGAAGCGGGCGCGCCTCGAGGGCCGCCACCTCATCAAGGAATCGCGCCGCATCCTCAAGCGCAAGGGCTACCGCATCCCCGAGGTCACGGCGGCGCTCGTGGCCGCGCAGGCGGACGCCGTCGAGGAGGCGCTCGGCGGTCAGGACCTCGAGCGCGTGCGCAAGGCCATCGCCGCGCTCGACGACACGATGGACGAGCACCTGGCCTTCGCGCGCAAGTCGACCGTCCGCGAGTACTCGGAGTCGATCGGCGTCGCCGTCGCAATCGCGCTCCTGCTGCGCGCGTTCGTCGTCGAGGCCTTCCAGATCCCCTCCGGATCGATGATCCCGACGCTCGAGGTCGGGGATCACATCTTCGTATCGAAGTTCGCCTACGGCCTGACGATCCCGTTCACGAATACCAAGATCATCCAGCTCGCCGAGCCCAAGCGCGGCGATATCATCGTCTTCAAGTATCCGCTCGACCAGAGCACGGACTACATCAAGCGCGTCGTGGGGCTGCCGGGCGACGTCATCGAGATGCGCCAAGAGGAGCTCTACGTCAACGGCCACGCCGTGCCGCGCGAGCGCGTGCCGCGGCCCTATCACTACTCCGATGCCTCGCACGGCACGGGGCCGCCCGAGGATCACGAGGGCGAGCTGTGGATCGAGACGCTCGACGGGCGCAAGCACGAGACGATTCAGGAGCCCGTGCGCGGTCCGCGCGACTTCGAGCGCAAGGTCGTGCCCGCGGGCCATGTGTTCGTCATGGGCGACAACCGCGACAACTCGTCGGATTCGCGCGTGTGGGGCACCGTCGACCGCGATCTCATCAAGGGCAAGGCCCTCATCGTGTGGTGGTCGCGCGCCACCGCCGACGGCATGAGCCCGCTCGACTGGATCAAATCGATCCGCTGGAACCGCTTCTTCCAACCCGTGCGGTAACCCGCAGTCGGTTCGCGAGCGTCAGCGCGTCAAGACGAAGACGAGGATACCGACGACGAGGATGGTCGCGGCGATTACGGCGACGAGGCGGTAGCCCTCGGTCTTGTCGGCGCTGCGGTCCGTGACCCTCTGCGCCTTGGCGATGGCCTCGCGCAGCTCGTTCGTGTCGGCGAAGCGGTCGTCGCGGTTCTTGGCGACCATCTTGACGATGATGTCGTCGACGGCCCCCGGAATCCTCAAGCTCTCCTTGAGCTTCGAGGGCGGCGGCGGCGGTTGCTTCATGTGAAAGTTGATGATCTCGATGGGGCTCTTCGCGCCCTGGAAGGGCAGCGTCCCCGTGAGCATCTCGTACGACATCATGCCGAGCGCGTAGATGTCGGAGCGTCCGTCGAGCGTCTGGCCCCGGAGCTGCTCGGGCGACATGAACTCCAAGGTGCCGAGGGTCTGGCCGACGGCCGTGAGCGCCTGGAGCTCCTTCTCGCCCGACATCATCTTGGCGATGCCGAAGTCGAGGACCTTGACGTGATCCTCGAGCTTGGAGCCGGGCGCCGTGCCGACGCTTCGGGACTCGATGAAGACGTTCTCGGGCTTCATGTCGCGGTGGACGATGCCGTTGGCGTGCGCCTCTCCCAGCGACTGCGCGACCTGGTCGAGGATCACGAGCACCCGCTCGGGCGGCAGGAGGCCGTCGGTCTTCTGGATCTGGTGCAGGCTGCGGCCGCGCAGGAGCTCCATCGCGAGGAAGAGGATGCCGTCCTCGGTCTCGTCGAAGTCGTAGGTCGTGACGGTGTGCGGGTCGCGCAGCTTCGAGCAGGCCTCGGCCTCGCGCTTGAACCGCGCGATGATCGTTTGGTCGGACGAGTTGTGCGGGTGGAGGATCTTGAGGGCCACGTCGCGTCCTGTGGCGATCTGCTTGCCGCGGAAGACGGCGCCGAAGCCGCCCTCGCCGATCTTGTCCTCGACGAGGTAGCGGTGATTGAGCGTGCGCCCGATGAGGTTCTCGGCGGCCTGCGCCGCGGGTCGGACCGCGACCTTGTCGGGAGCGGGCGCCGGCGCCGCCGCGAGGGCGGGCGCGGCGGCGGGTGGCGCCGTCGCGGGCGGCGGGCCGCCGCCCGCGACCTTGGCGGACTGCAAAATCGTCATGGCCGCCGACTCGAGACCGCCCGCGCCCGCGGGCGACGTGGCCTGCGGCTCGGGGCGCGGCGCGCGGTTGAGCGGACGGATGGTTCCAGAGACGTTGGCGCGGCGCGCGGACGCTCCGATGGTCGTCTCAGCGGCGGAGGCGGCGGCGGGGGGCGGCGCCGGGACGTCTATCTTCTTGCCGCAGGAACCGCAGAACCGCGCGCCGTCCTCGAGCTCGGTCGCGCAGTGTGGACACGGTGACATGGGCGCCCACCCTCACGGAGCCGAGGCCGGAGCGTCGGCCCGCGCCGCTTGGTCGCGCTCGCACTTCATGACGAAGATCCCGCCGGCCGCGGCAGCGACGAGCGCAATGAAGAAGAAGGCCAGCAGAGAGCGCGCGCCGCGCACGGGTCGGGACGAGGAGCGGCCCGAGACCGGTTGGCCCGGGTCCGCCTTCGTCACGACCTCCTCGCTGTTGAGGAGCTCCTTGGGGAGGCCCGCCGGCATGTCTATCGTGGTCGCGCCGCTCTCCTGCGGCGGCTCGGCGACCGGATCGCTGCCCGGGTCGTAGGCGACGAAGGTCACGACGTCCTCGGGCGCCGGCGCCTTGAGGCCCTCGCCCTCGAAGCGCGCGAGCACCACCGTGATGTTGTCGGGGCCGTCGCGATCGAGCGCCTTCTGGATGAGCGCGTCGGCCGCCTTCTTCAAATCCGGCTCCATGACGAGCACTGACAGGAGCTCGTCGTCGCCCACGGGGCCATGCAGGCCGTCCGAGCAGAGCAGGGCGACGTCGCCCCTGCGCAGGTCGACCTGGGACAGCACGACCTCGACGCGCTCCTGCACGCCCAGCGCCTGCAGGATGATGTTGGCGTGCTCGAAGGCCTTCGCCTCCTCCGGCGTCATCGCGCCCGCCTCGATGAGCTGCCATGCGAGCGACTGGTCCTTCGTGACCTGGGCGAGCTTGCCGTCGCGCAGGATGTAGCAGCGCGAATCGCCGATCTGCCCCACGACGAGCGTCGAGTCGATGAGGGCCGCCACGGTGCACGTCGTGCCCATGCCACGCTCGCTCTGATTGTCCCGCGACTGGATGAAGATGCGCTCGTTCGCGAGCTCGACGGAGCGCCGCACGAGGCGCGCGAAGGCGTCGCGCGGCGACGGCTCGGCCGCGGCGAGCGCTTCGAAGATCGAATCGACGGCCATCTGCGAGGCCACCTCGCCCGCCGCCGCGCCGCCCATGCCGTCGCACACGAGCAGGAGGGCGCCCTTGTCGCCGAGCTTGAGCTTGAGCGGCTCCTTGCCGTCGTTGGTGCGGACGCCCGCCGTGACGTCCGCCACGAGGAAGTTGTCCTCGTTGTGCTCGCGGATGAGACCGACGTCGGTCTTTCCGTAGATCTCGATGTCAATAGGGGGCGCGCCGTCTGACATCACGTCATCCTGCCGAGGTCCTACTTTCGCACTTTTTGGGCCCGGGCGTCATCGCACTCTTGCCGCACCCGTGCGGTTAGCCAATCTCGAAGCGCAGGAGCTCGTCACCGAGCCGGATCAGGTCGCCCGGCATAAGGCCGTGAGGCCCGCGCAAGCGCAAGAAGGTCCCGTTCGAGCTGCCGAGGTCCTCGAGGCGGCCGCGGCCGTTGCGGTATGAGAGCTGCGCGTGCCGCCTCGACATGAACTCGTCGTCGGAAAAGACGATGTCGCCGCTCTCGCGCCCCAGGATCTGGTCGGGGCGGGTCAGGTGGAACACGTCACGCGTCAGTCCCGCGGGCGTGAGCTGGCGCAGGCGGCCCCAGGGCGGTCGCACCGGGGTGCCGAAGACCACCATGCCGTGCTCGAGGGCCGGGCGCAGCACGCGCTCGGCGTCCGGGATGAGCTCGAGGCGCAGCACCTGCTTGCCGACGAGCAGGTGGTCTCCGTCCTGGAGGTCGACAGCGCCGCGCAGGCGCACGTAGATGCCGTTGCGCGACTCGAGCGGCGTCAGCACGCGGCCCGAGAGGCTGGCCGAGATCCGCGCGTGCCGGTTCGCGAGGTGGGGGTCGTCGAATAGCAGATCGCCCTCGGTGCGGCCCACGTCGATCTGGTCGCCGAGGAGGTTGTAGGTGATGCCGTCGGAGCCGTCGCGATGGACGACGATCAGGCGGAAGCCCGGCTCATAGCCGGGCCGAACGACGGCCGGCATCCCGCCCGCCAGGGCCGGCGCCGTCAAGGCGCTTTCGGGCTGGCGCGCGGGCAACGCCTCGCCGGCCAGACGAGTCCCACAATACTGGCAAAAGAGGACGTCGTCCCCGTTCGAGTTTCCGCACCGCCCGCACTTGGTCATGTCGAAGGGGTTTGCAAGCGGCGGAATCCTTTGGTAACAGGCGGGCGCCAGATCATCGTGCGGTCACAGCGGTCATCTCGCGATCATCTTACCTGTGCCATCGTGAGCGTCGAGCCCAGCATCCCTCTCGTGGGTCAATCAATAACAATTTCCGACGGAACGGTCAATCAATCGGGAGCGCGCGCGGCCATGAGTGTCATGGACCGCTTCGCTGCGCTCGTGGCCGGCTTCGCCGCGCTCGTGGCCGGCTTCGCCGCGTGCGGACCGATGGTCGAGCGGGCGCAGTTCCCCGTGCGCCCGGATTCCGTCCGTCCGGCCGATCTGCTCGGACCTTACGACGGCATCGTGCTCGACGCCGACACGGATCGGCCCGTGGCCGGAGCCGTGATCGCCGCGTCCTGGGCGTTCGAGCACGGCATCGGGCTGCAGGCGCCGATGGCGGCGCGCGAGGTCGTCGTCGAGTCGGGAGTCGACGGCCGTTACGCGATCCCGCGCCTGACCGATCTGGCGGACGCCGACCTGCCGGGCGGGGCCTCGACGCGGCTCCGGCGGTTCACGCTCGTGGTCTACCGGCGGGGGCACGTCGCCTGGCGCAGCGACCGGCGCTTCGGGCAGGCGGGCGTCGCGCGGCGCCGCGATTTCTCCCAGCGCGGCAACCGGGTTCGCCTCGAGAAGTGGCAATCGGGGTTCCGGCACGCCGACCACCTCGTCTTCCTCGGTGGCGGCGAGAAGGTGCGCGCCGCGGCGGCCTGGGAGCTCCAGCCGGCGGCGATGGAGCTCGAGGGCGAGACCGGCGAGAAGACGGAGAAGGGGGCGGGCGGAGAGGGCGAGGCTGCGGCGAGCTCGCGGCGCGCGCCCATGCTCGACATCGAGCACCTGCTCTCCGACGACGAGATTCGCGGCGTCACCGGTTACGTCGGCAAGTTCGAGGACGGCAAGCTGACCGATCTCCCCACGACCGAGTTCTACGACAGCCGCCACTTCAAGGCTGTCGGGAAGCCGGAGGGGTACGACGTCGGGCTGCGCGTGTGGCGCCTCGGGCCCGCGGCCGCCGACGCGCAGTATCGCAAGCTACTCGAGGAGCTCCCGGGCGCGCGGGTCACCGACGAGATCGGCGACGCGTCGCTGCGCGCGCGCTCGGGCGAGATCAACGGCCTCGCCTTCCTCGTGCGCGAGCGCGGCGTCGTCGCGTCTCTCACCTGCGGCGCCTCTCAGTGTCCCGAGACGGCACAGCTCGCGAAGCTGGCGAAGCTCGTCGAATCGAGGCTGCCCGATCTGCCGCCCGAGCCCGTGCCCGCCGCGCCCGAGGGGACGAAGCCATGAGCTCAGCAGGGCGCGGCAAGGCGGCGGCGGTCGGCCACCCGGTGTTGTGCTTGTTCGTCGTTGCGCTCGGGCTCTCGGCGACGTCGGGCCCGGCGCGCGCCTACGATCCGGCCACGACGCACGCCGGGCTCACCGAGCGCGCCGTCCTCGCGTCGGGCTTGCACAAGGCGCTCTCGCGACGGCTGGCCCGTCCCCTCGGCTTGTTCGAGCCTCTGCGCCTGCGCGACGTGGACCTGCCCGCCGCCTCTGCGCGCTCGCTGCGCGCGCGGCTCGGCGCGCTCGATCCCGCCGGCGGCTACCGCCCGGGCGAGGACGGCGTGGCCTCGGCGTTGGCCTGGGTCGTCGCCGGCTCGGTCATCGCCCAAACGCCCGCGGAGCGTGGGAAGAACCTGTTCTACGATCCGGCGCGCGGCGCCGGGCTGGGCGGCGCGGGCGACGCCGCCGCGTTCGCGCACGCGGTCAAGTCGCTGCTCGACGATGGCACCTTTCGCGCGCTCGCGACGGGGACCGACTTCAACCTCACGGGCCTGCCCGCGACCGAGTGGCTCGTGTCGCCGGACAATGACGTGGGCCTCGTGGCGTTCACCCGGGAGCTCGAGGCCGCCGTGTCCGCGCCCGAGCGGGCCGCGCGCAACACGGCGCTCGCGCGCGCCTTGCTCGCCCTCGGCGGCACGCTCGCCGTGCTCCAGGACGCGGGCGAGCCCGCGCACGTGCGCAACGACTTCGTGGGCGCGTACCTCGCGGGCGGCACGGGCGAAAACCCGTTCGACAGGGCGTCCGCCTTCGAGCGCTTCGTGGCCGAGCGCTACGGGCGCGTCGGGCTGCCGCCGGCGGCGCCCGTCGTCGCGCGGCCCTCGGTCATGGCCTACATCACGGCCGCCGACGGCCAGGGCCTCGCCGACCGCACGCAACGGCGCTTCTTCTCGCCGGGGACGCTGCCCGAGGACGCCGTCGTCGATCGCGACACGACGCCCGCCGAGGTCATGCGCGACGCGCGCGGCTCGCTCGCTTACAGCTTGCCCCGGCTCCCGCGCCTCGAGCTCGCGTCGTTCGGGCAGCGCCGCTACGCCTTCGCCGGTCCGCGCCGGTTGCTCGCGTACGAGCGCGTGCCGGGCCGCGTGCGCTTCTTCCTCGACGACGCCGTGTACGCCGACACGGCGCGCGTCCTCTTGCCCGAGATCGCCGCCTACGGCGCCGGTCTCGTCGACCACCTGTTCCGCGCCGAGCTCGAGCTGTCGGTGAGCGACGGCGTCGTCTCCGTGGACGTGCGCGGCGCGCGCGGCCCGATCGACGGCCGCGTGCGCGTCTTCGCAGAGGACGCCCGCGGGACCCGCCGCGAGCTCGGCGGCGCTTCAATCGAGCCGTCGTCCACGGGGACGGACGGCGCGGCGCGCGTCAGCGTCGCCGCGGCCCCGCCTTCGGGGACGCGCCGCCTCGCGGCCGTGCTGCGGGGACGGGACGCGGCGGGCGAGCTCGTGGCGGTCGTGGAGACCCTTCTGCCTTAACGATCGGCAGGAAGCGGCGGGGGGCGGACGCGGGGGCCAGGGCGAGGCGCAGGGACTCGTTCTCGGCGCGCGCGTCCTCGTCGCCCTCGAGGGTCGCCTGCGCCTCGGCGCGCACGAGCGCGTCGAGCAGCGCGGGATCGCGCGCGAGGGCAGCGCTCCGGGCTCGGGCCGCGTCGGCCTCGTCGCCCGCGAGGAGCGCGGCGCGCGTGGCCCAGGCGAGGAGCCGCGCGCCCGACGGCCCCGCCTCGAGCGCGGCCGCGCGTTCGAACGCCTCGCGCGCGCGCGGCAGGTCGCGCCCGGCCGCGAGGGCGGTGCGCCCGAAGTCGAACCACGGCCAGGGGTCGTCGGGATCGAGCGCGCTCGCCGCGGCGAACGCCTCGAGCGCGCGCTCGGCGCGGCCCAGGCGCCGCAACGCCACGCCCCGGTCGTGTTGGGCCTCGGCCGAGCCGGGATCGACCTTGAGCACGCGCTCGCTCTGGCGGAGCACGACGGCGGCCGCGATCTCCTCGCCGTCGTCGTCGAACACGTCGGGCGCGAACTCGCCGTCTGGCCCGTAGAGCACGCGCTCGCGCGCGACGGCGGCGTCGAGCCAGCGCTCGAAGCCCGAGCCGGCGACGATCCGCTCGTCGGAGCCGGCGCGCAGGCGCAGGATGCGGCCGCGCTCGTCGAGCGCGAAGCGGTCGCCCGCGACGGCCTCGGCGAAGACGAGCGCGCGGCGACCGCTCGGGCCGTTCGGCTCCTGTCGATCGTCGTTGAGCGCGAGCAGCGCGCGCGGCGCCGCCTCGCCCACACCCGCGATGACGATGGCCTCGTGGAAGAGATCGGCGCCGTCGAACGAGCGCAGGAACGAAGCGTACTCGGCCGGCAGCGCGCCGAGCTCCGCCTCGGCGCGCGCGATGGCCTCCGCCGCCGCGGGCGGCGCCGGGCGGATGAGACCGTCGGGCAGGCGCGCGACCGCCTCGCGAAATCGCTCGAAGAACATCAGCGCGGTCGCCCGCGCGTCCTCATCTCCGGACGAGGCTCGAGGGCAGGGACTGGCCGACGGCGGCGAGCGCGGCGCCGAGGCGCGCGGAGACGCCGGTCACCTGGAGCTTGCCCGCGCCTCCGCCGCGACGGCCGCTGTCGCTGCGCCACGTTATTGCGGACTCGACTGCCACGCGGCCCGCTTCGGTCCTCGGCTCGCCGACGTCGACGATGCGCGCGCCCCCGTCGGCGTTGGCGACGACGTGCACGACGAGATCGATCGTGCTGGACACGAGGGGCGCGACCGAAGCGGCGCCTCCGCCGAGCGCGGGCGTCGCGAGCGCTTCGAGGCGCGCGAGGCCCTCGGCGACGGTGCGCGCGGGCACTGCCACGAGGATCCCCTCCTGGCCGCGCGCCGCCGCGAGCAGCAGATCGGCGACCTCGAGGCCGACGGCCTCCGCGAGGAGCAGGTGGTCGGCGCGGAACGAAGCCGCCACGCGCACGAGCGCCCCGAGATCCGACGTCGGTTGCAGATCGGTCCAGCCGGCGCGGGCGCGGGCCGCGCCGACGCCGATCGAGATCACGCGGCGCTCGGCGGGAATGAGCGCGCCGAGCGCGCCGGTGAGGACGACGATCGCGGCCGCGTCGCCCGTGAGCAGCAGGTTGCGCTGGCCCGCGACGGCCGCCTCGAGCAGCGTCTGCACATCCTTGGCGCCAGGCGGCACGAGGTCGGCGAGGGCGCGCTCGCCCGGCACGGGGCGCCGGATCGAGCCCACGACGCCCAGGGGCGAAACGGGCGGGAAGATCGCGGCGAGGCGCGTGCCGTCCGAAAAGCGCACGTCGACGATCGGATTGTCGGGCGCGGGCGGCGGCACCGCCATGTTGGCGAGCCGCCACATCGTGTCGGCCACGGCGTTGGCATCACCCAGCGCTCCCCCGTACGGCGCGAGGCCGGAGCCGCGATCGACGAAGGCGGCGTCGGGGCCCGCGATAACGATCTGCGCAACGGCGGGGTCGGCCAGTAGGCCCTCGAGCCCCTCGCCGGCGCCGCCGCCCGCGACCGCCGCGAAGTCGGGCGCGGGCGCCATGGCCTGGCCCGGAGGCGCCGGCAATGGTCCCTGCTCGGCCGCCGAGGCGGGCACGCTCCCGGTGGGCAGACGCTGCCGGCCGCCGCCTTCGAAGGTCGCGTGGTCGGCGGTCTTGCGGCGCTCGAAGAGGCCCATGTTGTTCGTCGATTCTTCGAGCACCGGATTGTCCGCGGCGCTCACCTCGGCGGCCGAGGGCGCGGGCAGATCGTCGGCGACGCTCTCGTCCCCGAGCGCGGGCGAGGCGAGGGGCGTGGGCGGCCGGCGTGGCGGCGGCGGGGGCGGCGGCGGGAGGCGCCCGGCGCGCGGCGGCTTGGCCGCGAGCGGCAGATCGGCTTCGTCTTCGTCTTGGCGGTCGCCGTCGTCGGCCGCCGAGCCCGTCTCGTCGTCCACCGGGAGGTTGGCCGCGCTCGAGCTCGACGAACGTGGAGGGGGCGGAGGCGGCGGCATGCGCCGCGACGGGCTCATGACGTCGCCGCTCAGGCTCTCGATCACGATGAGAAAATCGCCGACGTAGACGCGATCCGTCGCGCCCAAGGGCGTCACCTCGGTGATCTTCTTGCCGTTCACGTAGGTGCCATTCGTGCTCTTGAGGTCGGCGATCTCGACGTGTCCGTCCCGGACCAAGAGCCGAGAGTGTCTCTTCGAGACGTTGCCCTTCGGCAGCACGATGTCGTTTCCCGACACGCGTCCGATGGTGACCTCTTCCTTGTCGAAGGAGAGCGCCTTCGGCTCGCCTCCTTTTTCCGTCATGGTCAGCTTGATCATGCAGCCTCGTGGGCAGGAGTGATCCGCGGCACGGCAGACGTTATTCCCTAAGGATCCCCGTGGTCAAGAATTGCCCGACGCGTCCGGCGTGGCGGCAGCCGGCGCCGCCCCTCCGTTTGCCGACGGAGACGACGTCGCGGCGGTGCCGCCATCGCCCGAAATCCCGCGTGTCTCGGCCACCGATTCGGCGGGCGGTGCACCCACGGCGAGGGCCGTCAGCGGCTCCCAGAACACCGTGATCACGCCCAGCGCCGTGAGCAAGATCAACGTCGCGGCAACGACGGCGGAGGTACGATCCGGCCGCGCGGCCGGGGCCGGCGGCGTGGATGGTTTGGTCTTTGGCGTCGCGGGCATCGGGCGCAGTATAAACACATCATGAATGCGAGCAGGCTCGGGATCCTGACGGCGGCCGGCGTGGCCCTGCTCGCCGTCGGCGCGGGATCAGTCGCCGAAGCGCGGGGCGTGGCGCCGAAGTACTACTTCCGCCTCGGGGAGGTGAAGGCCGGCCCCGAGGTCGACCTGGCCCTCAGGGCCTACGCGGGCGAGGCCGTGAAGGCGGACCTGGCGGCGCGGTCCGAGTGGGCCTCCGACGTGGGGACGGCGAGCGGCGGGGCCGACACGGCGGCGCTCGTCGCCGAGCTCAAGAAGCGCAACTTGCGCGGGTTCTCCGTCGTGGTGCGTTTCGAGCATCTGCAGAAGGAGGCCAAGGAGCCGAGCCCCGGCGCGCGCCACAAGCGCGTGGCCCTGAACGTGAAGCTCTCGGTCTTCGGCACGACGATCCCAGAGGAGAAGCTGGCCTTCAGCGGCGATGGCGAATCGAGCGTCGAGGCGGAGGTCTCCGACAAGGCAATGGACACCGAAACCCAGGACCTCGCGAAGGACGCCATCAAGGACGCCATCAAGCAGGCCGTCGATCAGGCCGTCTTGAAGCTGTCGATCGGCCAGGCGGGGCCCATGAACGAGAGCAAACGAGGCAAGAAGAAGAAGTGAGAGCCGCCGCCATCATCGGAGTCGCCGGTAGCATCGGCTTGACGGTCCTTTCGCTCGCAGGCGCCTGCCGCCGGTCTGCGCCCGACGCGCCGCCGCAGCCGAAGGCCCAGCCGGGCGTCGTCGAGATCCTCAAGGGGGGGCGCTGGCTCTTCACCTACGTCGAGCCGGCCGGCACCTTCGCGACCACCGACAAGGCCGAAAGCGTGCCCGAGGGCGCGCGCGCCATCGTGCGCGCGTTCGATCCGGCCGAGATGGCCAAGACCGACGCCCCCGGCCAGGTTACGGTCACGGACCTCAACCAATTGTTGAAGTCCGGCAAGGCCTCTGCCAAGGCCATGTCGCGCGACGCCTTCGAGACCGCGGCGCTCGCGCAGCTCCCTCCGGGCGCCTCGTCGGCGCTCGCGGCGCGCGGGACGGAAGGGGCGCCGCCGGAGCCCGCGCCGCCGACTCCCTTGCCCGCGGCCGACGGCGGGACCCCCGTCGTCACGATCTACGGGACGTCCTGGTGCGGGGCCTGCCGCTCGGCGCGGCAATACCTCACCCAGCGTCGCGTTCCCTTCGCCGACAAGGACATCGAGCGTGATCCGGCGGCCGCGCGCGAGCTGTCGGAGAAGGCCGCGAAGATGGGCATTCCGACCGACCGTGTCCCCGTCATCGAGGTGCGGGGACGCCTGCTGCAGGGCTTCGATCGGGCGCGCATCGACGCGCTGCTGGGAGAACCGACATGAAGGACAAGAAGACCCCTGGTTTCGCCGTGGCCCTCGCCCTCGGGATCGGGGCGGCTGTGCTGCTGGCCGCGCCGCGCGTCGAGGCGCGGCTCATCGATCTGCACGCGGGCGTGATCGGAGGCGGCATCACCGGCTGGGGCGACACGACGAACACACCGGATTTCTTCGATCGCCGCAAGGGGCCGGGCCTCGGCGTCGCGCTCGGCGTGAAGCTCCTCGTATTCGATCTATCGACGAGCTTCCTGCAGATCTTCGACGGCAACGGCAGGGCCGGGACGCTCACGCAGCTGCTCTTCGGCGTCAACATCGACGTGCCCGTGGGCAACGACAAGTTCCACAAAGGCATCGAGCGCGGCAAGAGCCGGAACATCATCCGCCCCGTGGTGAACTTCGGCGTCGCGGCGGGCACGCCCGAGCCGGTGAAGCCGCCGCTCGACAACGCCCAGATCTCAGCGAAGGGTCTGGTCTCGAACATCGGGGTTGGCTACGAGCACTTCATCAACGAGTTCCTGGGCGTCGGGGCCGAGGTCGATTACGGCTACCACTACTTCATCGACGGCGGAAAATCGGTGATGCTCGCCACCCCCAACCAGACCCACAGCTCCGGCTATCAGCTGGCCGGCTTCGCGACCTTCACGTTCCACCTGGGCTATTGAGCAGGCGAAGGAACGCCTCCGGCTCCATGTACTCGTCGGTCTTGCCGAGGAGGGCCCCGTCGGGGCCGACGAGGCGGATGGCGGGGAGCGTCTCGGCGCCGTACTTCTTCTTTACGAGCGGCAGCGCGGGGTCGTCGTCCTCGTGCGTGAGGTCGACGCGCAGGAGCGTGAAGCGCTGGAGGGCCTCGGCCACGTCGGGGCGCGAGAAGACCTTGAGCTCGAGCTCCTTGCAGGGGAGGCACCAGCTCGCCATGAAGTCGACGAGCAGCGGCCGGCCGGCCGCGCGGGCGTCGGCGACGGCGGCCGGCTCGTCACGCAGCCAGGCGAGCTCGACGCTGCCCTTCGGCGTCAGCACGTAGTTGGTCAGCCCGAAGAGGCCGATCACGGCGAGCGCCACGCCCGTGGCCTTGCGCGCGCGCTCGAAGGCCTTGCCGTGGAACGTTAGGTGGACGGCGCCCAGCAGGAGGCCCGCGACGACGAGGGCCGCCATGAGGCCGGCGAAGCGGAGCTCCCGAGAGGTGAAGCGCTCGAGCGGCGGCGCGACGTTCTTGAGGTAGTAGAGCGCCGCCGTGAGGAGGACGACGCCGAACACGCTCTTGACCGACTCCATCCAGGCGCCCGAGCGCGGCAGCGACATCGAGAACGCCGCCAGCAGCAGGAAGGGCAGGCCCACGCCCAGGCCGTAGACGGCGCACAGCACGAACCCGAAGGCCGCGTCGTGTGTCGTCGAGATGTAGGCGAGCAGGCCGGCGAGCGGCGGCCCCGTGCACGGCGCCGCGATGAGGCCCGCGACGAGGCCCATGAGGAACGCGCCGCCGAACCCCCGTCCGCCGACGCGCGACAGCCGTGCCTGCAGGCCCTGCGGGAGCGCGAGCTCGAAGGCGCCGAACATCGACAGCGCCATGGCGACGAAGAACAGCGCGAGCGGCACGACCACCCAGGGGTTGCCGAGGTAGGCGCCGAAGGCCTTGCCGAGGAGACCGAACGTCGTGCCGAGGGCGCCGAAGAGGACGGCGATGCCCGCGACGTACGACGAGGCGAGCGCAGCGGCGCGCCGGCGGCCGACGCCTTTGGCGCCGAAGATCGCAAGCGTGATGGGAATCATCGGGTAGACGCACGGGGTCAGCGCCGTGAGCAGGCCGAAGCCGAGGGCGAACGCCACGGTGGGCGAGGACGTCATCGCATTGATTATAGGCGGCGGCGCGGGTAGCGTCTGCCGGCTTTGCGCCCGTGGATGCCATGACGTCGCCGCGCCGCCCCGCGTCCCCGCCCGCGGCGCCGGCGGCGTCCGAGCTCGGCGCGTTGCGGGAGCGCATCGACGCCGTGGACGACCAGATCCTCGCGCTGCTCGACGCGCGCGCCGAGGTCGTGCGGCGCGTCGGCGAGATCAAGCGCGAGCGGCGCGAGACGTTCCACGTTCCCCAGCGCGAGCGCGCCGTGCTCGCGCGCCTCACGAACGCCGCGACGGGCGCCTTTCCGCGCGAGGCGGTGCGGCCCGTGTTTCGCGAGATCATGTCGGCCTGCCTATCGCTCGAGAGCCCGCTCGTGGTGTCTTACCCGGGGCCCGAGGCGACGTTCAGCCACCTCGCGGGGCGTACGCGCTTCGGCCTGTCGGCGCGCTACGCGCCCGCGGCGAGCCTCGGCGAGGTCTTCCGGGCCGTGGGACGGGGCGCCGACTACGGCGTCGTGCCGGTCGAGGAGGCCACCGAGGGGCTGGTCACGCACGCGCTCGACCACTTCATCGACTCGGACCTGCTCGACATCCTCATCGTCGGCGAGATCATCATCGAGGCCTCGCACGCCTTGCTCACGCACGCGGGCACGACCGCGGGCGTCGAGCGGGTCTACGCGCACCCCGTGGCGGCCGCGCGCTGCGCCGCTGGGCTGACGGTCGCCGTGCCAGGCGCCGCCATCCTCGCCGCGCCGTCGGCCGCGGCGGCGGCCG
>DATKFB010000468.1:0-9896 GCA_035544435.1 Polyangia bacterium | reverse complement strand
GCGCTCGCGCCGGACGCCGCCGAGAGCCCGGGCGCCGCGCAGGATCGCGACGACCTCGCGGCAGCCCGCGCCGCGCGGGCCGCGTCCGACCCCCGCCGCGCGCTCACGCTCTACGAACGCCTGGCCTCGCGCAGCGGCCCGGCCGCCGAGAACGCCCTCTACGAGATCGGCGGCGTCTACCACGACCAGCTCGGGCAGCCCGCCAAGGCGATCGCCGCCTGGGATCGCTACCGCGCCCGCTACCCGAACGGCCTGCTGCGCGCCGAGGCCGATCTGTCTGTCATCGACACGTTGGCGACGCTCGGGCCCTCGGCGGGCGGGGCGCGAACGCTCGACGAGGCGCTCGCGTTCCTCGCGCGCTACCCGCGCAGCGAGCGGCGCGGCGAGGTCGCGCGGGTCGAGGGCGATCTCTACCGCGAGCGCGGCGACTACCGCGCGGCGCTCGACGCCTACCGCCTCGTCTCGAAGAGCGGCACGACGGGCGCCGAGGACGCCGACGACGCGGCCTTCGGCCAGGCCGCCTGCCTCTACGCCCTGCGCGACGGCGGGGCTGAAGCTTCCCTGCGCGCGTATCTCGAGCGACGCCCGCACGGTCGCCACGCGCGCGACGCCGCGCGCCTGCTCGGAGGCCCGCGAGACGGACGCGGCCCGAACCAACCGGACACGACGTCGCCATGAAGGTAAAGTGGCCTGCCCAATCTCGGCCGGGCATGCTCGGGGGGTGGCCAGCGGATGCGAAGGTCCATTTTCACGGCGGCGTGCCTGCTGGGCGGGATCTCGGCGTGCAGCCCGTTGCGCCAACCGCTTGGGAGCTTGATGCCCGCGACGACGGGCGGCGCGGGGACGGGAGCGTCGGGGAGCGGGGGAGCCGGCGTCGTGAGCGGCAACCAGATCCCGTCGCTGCCGCCCGAGTGGGGAGCCTGCGACCCGACGGTCTTCCGCTGCTACCAAGATCCTCGACTGTCGCCCTCGCCGCCTCCGTCGGGGCTATTTGGGGGAGCTCCCGATCCGGACGCGGCCGCCAAGCCCCAGATCGTGTACCCGCTCCCCGGGGCGATGCACCCGATCAACCTCGCGGACATCACGTTCCAGTGGCGGCGCGGCCCGGCCGTTGCGCAGACCGTTTTCCGGATCCGACTGCGGCGCGCTAACGGCGACGTCTTCGAGCTCTTCGTGCCCTGCGATCACGCGGGCACGCGCGGCCCGCCCGTCGACACCGAGTGCGTGTCCCACCTCCCGCCGGGCGCCTGGCTCGACGTCGCGACGACGGCGCGCGGCGAGACGCTCACCGTCGACGTCGCGGGCGTGGACCCGACGCGCCCCAACGCCGTCGCGACCTCCGATCCCCTGACGCTCGCGTTCTCGCCCGAGGACGTGCGCGGGGGCCTTTACTACTGGACGAGCAAGATCACGGGCACGGCGCGCCTGCTTTTCGGCGCCCGCGCGACTCAACCCTTCATCGTGCCTGCCTCTCCCAGCAACACGGCCACGTGCGGCGGCTGCCACGCTGTGAGCCGCGACGGCTCGACGATCGCCTTCGAGCAGGGGGACACGGCCGTCGGCGTCCTGCGCGTGGCGGCAACCGCCGAAGTGAACACGCCTCTCTTCCCGCCCGCCGCCAGCCACGACTGCGGCACGCAGGCGCTCAACCACGACGGCTCGCGCGTGCTCGTGTCGTACTCGGGCCGCCTCTTCCTGCGCGACACGGCGACCGGCCGCACGCTCTTCGAGGTCAACGAGACCCAGCTCGGGCTCACGCAGCACGCCTTCCACCCCGAGTGGTCGCCCGACGACATGAGCATCGCCGTCACGGTGTCGGCGCAGGGCGACGCCGACTGGTCCGTGCGCACGGGCGACATCGGCGTCCTGCCCTACAACGACGGCCAGTTCGGGCCGGTCGAAACGCTCGTGCCCACGGGGACCGAGTTCAATTTCTACCCGACCTGGTCGCCCGACGGACACTGGATCGCGTTCGCCACGGCGCCCGTCGGCCCCATGCAGACGAGCTACCAGCAGGTGCACGCGCGGTTGCGGCTCGTCAACCGAGACACGCGCGTCGTCTCCGAGCTCGTCGCGGCCAGCGGTGCGGCCGGCAGCACGTCAACGTGGCCGAAGTTCGCGCCCTTCACACAGCCGGGCGGCCTTATGTTCCTGACCTTCAACTCGAAGATGGACTACGGATTCTTCCTGCCCAGCAACGCGGGAGGCCTCGCGCAGCTCTGGATGACGGTGCTCGACGTGAGCAAGCTCGCGCAGACGGGCGCCGACGCGAGCCGCCCGCCCGTCTGGCTGCCGTTCCAGGACGTGGCGGAGCACAGCTATCTCGGCTGGTGGGCCGAGAGTATCGGGTGCGACCCCGGCGTCGCGAGCGCGTCGGCGTGCGGCGACCAGCAAGTCTGCGACAGCGGCGCCTGCGCCATGGTGAAGCCATGATGGCCGTGGAGCTCGGCGAGGCGTTCCGCCGGCACCGCGGCACGCTCACGGCGGCCGCAATGAGCGTCCTGCGGCGCCACGACGACGTCGACGACGTCCTGCAGGACGCCTTCATCGCGGCGCTGCGGAGCGTGCACAACCTGCGCGAGCCCGCGGCGCTGCGTGCGTGGCTCACGCGCGTCACCGTGCGCACCGCGCGGCGCCGCTGCGCCCGCGCGTGGTTCGTGGCTCTCGAGGACGCGCCGGCCGCCGCGCACGTGCCCGACCCGCGGCCCTCGGCGCTCGACCTGGCGCTGCTCGCCGCCGTGGGCGAGGTCGTGGCGGCGATCCCGGCCGACCGGTGGCGCCCCTGGGCGCTGCGAACCGTCGACGGCGAGCCCATCGACGACATCGCGGCCTGCTGCGGGTGTTCCGCGACGACGGTCAAGCGCCGCATCGCCGAGGTGCGGGGCCTGCTCGAGGCTGCGCTCGAATAGGACGCCCGGTGCTCCGACGACTCGTCCTGCTCGCGGTCGCTCTGCCGTGCGCCTTCGCGCGCGCCGGCGAGGGCAGGCGAACCGCCGACGACGACGCCCCGCCACAGGTCACGCGGCTCGCCCTGCCCTTCTCGGGCGTGTGGGGCGTCATCCAAGGCGTCGGGGCCGGCTCCCACGTGGGGTACGCGACCTACGCCCTCGACTTCGTGCCCGCCGTCCCCGCCGCGCACGGCCGAACGCGCCTGCCGCCGCGTGGCGCGCCCCTCGCGCGCTTCCCGTGCTTCGGCCAGCCCGTGCTCGCGCCCGCCGACGGCACCGTCGTGCGCATCGCCGCGGGCGCGCGCGACTGGCCCGCCCGCGTCAAGGGACGCGACGAGGGCAACTTCGTCATCATCGAGCACGCCGCGCGCGAATACTCCGAGCTTCGTCATCTGCGCGCCGGCTCGGTGCGCGTGACCGTCGGGCAGCACGTGCGACGCGGTGACGTCGTCGGCGCCTGCGGCAACTCGGGCAACGCCGGCACACCGCACCTGCACCTCGGCTTCCTCTCGTCGATCGATCCCATCACGACGCGGCCCGTGACCTTCGTGGGCTACGAGATCCGCGCCCCCGATGCGGATGTCTGGCGCGCCCCCACGGGCGCACTCCGACCTGGCGATATCCTGCGTCCGCTGACGTGGTAGCATATCGCATATGGCTCAGCCCCCTGAGCTGACGGGACACGTCCTCGGCGGCAAGTACCGGCTGGTTCGCGCCGTCTCCGAGGGACCGCGTCAGGTGTTCGAAGCGCGTCACGAGCGTTTCTCCGGCCGTTTCGCGATCAAGCTGTGGCCGCCCACGACGCCCTGGGAAGCCTTCTGGCGCGGCGCGGAGGTCGCCGTGACGCTCCGCCACCCCGGGATCATGCAGGTCGTCGACTTCAATTGCCAGCCGGGCGTGCCGCCCTTCCTCGTGCTCGAGTGGGTCGACGGCACGCGCCTGTCCGAGATCATCGCCGAGGCGGGCCTCATGCCCATCGAGCGCGTCGCGCCGCTCGTCGAGAGCGCGGCCTGGGCTATCGCCTCGGCCCATCAGCAGGGCGTCGTGCACCTCGAGCTGCGGCCCGACGAGGTTTTCGTCGTCCACGCCCCCGGCACGATGCGCGAGTGGGTGAAGGTGGCGGGCTTTGGGGTGTCGGCGGCGCTGGCGCGCGCTGGGACCTCGCCGCCGTCGCGCTACCGCGCGCCCGAGCAGAAGACGGCGGAGACCGGCGCGCACGACGACGGAGACGACCCACAGAGCGACCAGTACTCGCTGGCGGCCATCGCCTACGAAATGTTGGCGGGCATCCCGCCCTTTCACGAAGAAGGCGCGCAGGCCGAGCCCGCGCCGATCTCCGACCTCGCGCCCGGCGTGAGCGCCGCCGTCGACGCGGCGGTCCGGCAAGCGCTCGCCGTCGATCCCGAGCAGCGCTTCGCGGGCGTGCTCGAGTTCGCGCGCGCCTTGCGGGACGCTATCGACGGAGCTTCGCCCGAGGCCCTCCGCCGGCGCAGCGCCGCGGCCACCCCCCGAGACCGGCGGTCCCGCGTCCTCGAGGCGGTCTCGCCGTTCTTCAACCCGCTGCAAGGCCGCGCCAGCGACGTCTTCCGTCGCGTCGCTACGACGACGGCGCGGCTGCGCACGCTGGCCGCGCGCTCGGCGCCGCGCGTGCCTGGTGGACCGGCCGCCCGCATCGCCATCGCGGGCGCAGCGCTGCTCGTCGCCGTGACGGGCACCTCGCTCGTGCTTCGGCAGCGCACGCCCCCGCACGACGTCCCGGCGGCGCCACGCGCGCCCGTCGTTGCGAGCGCGCCGCCGCCGAAGCCCGCCGCCGCGCCCCCCCTGATGGGACCGCCGCCGCCCCCACCGGAGGCGACGCCGCCGGCTCCCTCACCGACGCCGCCGCCTCCCTCACCGACGGCGGCGGCTTCTCCGGTGTCCCCGCCGAGCGTCGCGGACAAGGCGAAACCGGCGAACGCCGCGCCGCCGAAGCGGACGCCGGTGGCGGCTTGGGCCAAGCTCGGCGCGAGCACCACGCGAGCGGCCCCTGGGGCCGAGGCTGCCGCCCAGCCATCGGCCTCCCGCGCGGCGTCGACGCTCGCGAGCGCGGCGCCGCCCAAGCCGGGCATCGCGGCGCGGTCCAAGCCGGAGGGCGCAGCGGCGTCCAAGCCGGCGATCACGACGCCGGCCAAGCCGGCCGCCGCGATGGCGTCCAAGCCAGCAGGCGCGACGCCGCCCAAGGCGGCCGCCGCGACGGAATCCAAGCCGGCTCCGACCGTCGCCGGCGAGGGCGGCAAGGCGCCGGCGCCCTGCACGATCTCCGTCGGCTCGACGCCGCCCGCGGACGTGTGGCTCGACGATCACAGCATCGGCAAGCGCACGCCCATCGTCCGCTACCCCGCCGCTTGCGGCGATCACAAGCTCGCGCTCAAGCGCGATGACCTCGACCTCTATCAGATGGAGATCGTCACGCTGCGCGCGGGCGCGCCGTTCAAGAAGGTGTATCCGCTCCAGTAGCCCAACGCCGCGTCAGCGGCGGCGTTGGCGCGCGCGCCAGGAAAAAGGCCAGCGCCGGGAGCACGAGCACGCCGGCGAACGGCGCGGACGCGACCGGTTGCGCGCCCGCGAGCGCGCAACCGCCCTGCTCGCGCGAGGGGGGCATGCCCTCGCCGCCTTCGCCCGTGAGATTGCTCGAGGTCTTCCCGCCGCTCGCAGCCACGCCGACGTCGGGGCCAGAAACGGGGATGGGGCCCGTTCCTGGAGGACGCGACAACGAGCACGAGCGCCAAGCCCGCGGCGAGCGCAAGCCCGGAACGGCGTTTGCCAAGCCCGGACGGGCACTTACGCAGCCCGAACGGACGCTTGCAAAATCACCACAAGGGAAGAACGTCGGGGGACGCGAAACAGCTCAGGTGTAGACGGTGCCGGGGCCAAAGACAGGCGGTCAATCCGAGGCTGCCGAAGCGGCGGTCGCCTTCGCGGCGGCGGCCTCGGGCGGATCGAGCCAGAGGCGCGTGGCCACCTCGTCAGCGACGAGGAACCCCGCGGGCGTGAGGCGGACGCTGGCCTCGTCGACGACGAGCCAGCCGGCTTCCAGGCAGCCGCGCACCGCGGCGCGGCCATCGAGCGGGTCGCGGCCATAGCGCGCGCGGTGGACTACGCGGTCGACACCGCCGGTCGTGCGCAGGCCGAGCCACACGGCTTCGTTCTCGAGCTCGGCAGCGGCGCGGCGCTCGACGTGGCGGGGACGGAGGGGCGACGCCGCGAGATAGGTGTCGGTCGCGCGCGGGTTCGAGAACCGCCAGCCAGCGCCGTCGGCGAGCGGGCGGAACGAGGCCGCCGAGGCGCCAAGGCCGAGGTACGGCGCGCCCGACCAATAGAGGCCGTTGTGGCGCCCGCGGTGGCCGGGCCGGGCGTAGCTCGACACCTCGTAGCGCGCCAGGCCCGCGGCGGCGAGGACGGCGCCCGCGTCCTCGAACATGGTGGCGACGAGCTCGTCGTCGGGGCGCGCCAACGTGCCCGCGCGGTCGCGCGCGCCGAACGCCGTGCCGCGCTCGACGGTGAGGGCGTACGCTGAGACGTGCTCGGGCGCGAGCGCCACGGCGGCGTCGAGCGCGCGGCGCCAGTCGTCGCGCGACTGCCCCGGGAGCCCGAACATGAGGTCGAGCGAGAGCGCTTCGAAGCCGGCGGCGCGCGTCGCGCGCACAGCGGCCGGGATCGCGGCGGCGTCGTGGTTGCGGCCGAGGGCCCGAAGGAGGCGATCGTCGAAGGCCTGCGCGCCGAGACTGAGGCGGCTCACGCCGGCGCGGCGCAGGGCGCGCAGGCGCGCCTCGTCGACCTCGCCCGGGTTGGCCTCGACGGTGATCTCGAGCGCCTCGGCAGACGCCGCGCCGAAGGCCGCCCGCACGGCGTCGAGCACGCGTCCGAGGGCGTCCGGACGCCAGAGACCGGGCGTTCCCCCGCCGAAATAAATCGAGGCGAGCGACCCCGCGCCCTCGAACCACGCGCGGCGCGCCGCGAGCTCGGAGATGACGGCGTCGGCGTAGGCGTCGTGCGGAATGTCCGCGCGCGTGTCGACGGCAAAGTCGCAATATGGGCAGCGCACGCCGCAAAACGGAAAATGTACGTAGACTCCGAGCGGCTGCCCCGGCGCGAGCGCGCCGCTGGAGGGATCCGCGCTCGGTCCTCCTTCGGGCACGCGACCGAGAACGACGGGCTTCACGGTCCGCCAGGCCTCCGTCAGGCCTTGGGCTTGGCCGGCGCGGCGGGCGCGGTCGAAACCGCGGCGGGCGCGGGCATCCGCTTGACCTCCTCGGCCGCGAGTCGCAGGCGCCGGCGCGTCATCTCGCGGCCGAGGCCCACGAGCGTCTCGAACAGCGGCGGCGTCGCCTTGCGCGCGGTGGTAGCGAGGCGCAAAAGCATGAAGAGCTCCTTGGTTTGCCAACCGTTCTTCTCGGCGAAGTCGCGCGCGAGGGCCTCCAGGCCGGGAGCGCTGAAGTCGCGGTGGAGGTCGATGGCTTCGCCGAACGCAAGGAGCCCGTCCGATACTTCCTTGGGCGCCCTGCCCTTGGGCAGAAGATCCTTCGAGACGGCGGCGTAGTCGAGATCGCCCGAGAAGAAGAACTCGGTGAGCGGGACGAACTCGTCGAGGCGCTGGATGCGCTCGCGCACGAGCGGCACGAGCGCGGCCAGGCCCTCGTCGGAGAAGCGCCACGAGCGCAGGCGGCGCACGACCTCGGCGTCGTCGAGCGCGCGCAGGTAGTCGGCGTTCATGGCCGACAGCTTCACGAGATCGAAGACGGGCCCGCCCAAGCTCACGCGATCAAACGAGAAGGCCTCGACCATCTCGGCGAGCGTGAACTTCTCGCGGTCACCGGCGATCGACCACCCCATCGTGCCGAGATAGTTGAGCAGCGCCTCGGGCAGGAAGCCCGCGTCGCGGTAGTAGTCGAGCGAGACGGGGTTCTTGCGCTTCGAGATCTTGGACTTGTCGGCGTTGCGCAAGAGCGGCATGTGCACCCACTCGGGGAGGTCCCAGCCGAACGCCTGATAGAGCACGACGTGCTTGGGCGTCGAGGAGAGCCACTCCTCGGCGCGGATGACGTGCGTGATGCCCATGAGGTGGTCGTCGACGACGTTAGCGAGGTGGTAGGTGGGGAAGCCGTCGGTCTTCATGAGGATCTGGTCGTCCATCTGCGCGCTCTCGAACTTCACTTCGCCGCGCAGGCGATCGACGAAGACGATCTCACCCGTGCGCGGCATGGCGAGCCGCACGACGAACGGCGCGCCGGCCGCGACACGCGCGTCCGCCTCGGCGGCGGGCAGCCCGCGGCAAAGGCCGTCGTAGCCGACGAACAGACCCTGGCGCCGCTGCTCGTGGCGCACGGCCTCGAGCCGCTCCGCCGAGCAGAAACAGCGGTACGCCGCGCCCGCGGCCAGCAGCGTCTTGACGTGCGTCTGGTAGATCTCGGCGCGCTCGCTCTGCCGGTAAGGGCCGCTCGGCCCCCCGATGTCTGGGCCCTCGTCCCACTGCAGGCCAACCCAGCGCAGCGCCCGCAGGATGGCCGCTTCCGATTCGGGCGTCGAGCGCGTGCGGTCGGTGTCCTCTATGCGCAGGATGAACTTGCCGGCGTTCTTCTTGGCGAAGGCGAAGTTGAAGAGCGCGATGTAGGCCGTGCCCACGTGCGGGTCGCCGGTCGGGGACGGGGCGATGCGGACCTTCACGGGACGGGGCGCGGCGGCGGACATGCGCGGGTTCATATCACGCCCCGAAGCCGACCACCCATCGCGGGCGGCGCGCGGCCCGCGCGGCGCGTTCAAGGCAGAAGCTTGTAGCCCGTCCCGTAGATCGTCACGATGTGCTCGGGCTTAGCGGCGTTCTCCTCGAGCTTCTTGCGCAGCTTGACGATGAAGTTGTCGACGCTGCGCGTGGAGGCGTGGCCCGAGACGCCCCAGATCTTCTCGAGCAGCTCGTCGCGCGAGACCGGCTCGCCCGCCCGCTCGTGCAGGAGGCGCACGAGCTCGACCTCGTAGAACGACAGCGGGTGCGTCTTGCCCTTGCGCACGAGCTCGTGCCGCTTGGGGAAGACGACGGCCGCGCCGACGTGGATCTCGTCGAGGGCGGCGGACGCGCCCGCGCCGCGCTGCAGGCGCCGGAAGATCGCGCCGATGCGCGCCACGAGCTCGCCCACGGAGAAGGGCTTCGTGACGTAGTCGTCGGCGCCGACCTCGAGCCCGCGGATCTTATCGCTCTCCTGCGAGCGCGCCGTCAGCATGATGATGGGCACGAGCGGACTCACGGCCCGGATCTCCTCGCACACGGCGAACCCGTTCATGTCGGGCAGCATGAGGTCGAGCAGCACGAGGTCCGGGGCGCGCTCGCGCGCGAGCTTGACGCCGTCGCGGCCCAGGCCCGACGAGACGATATCGAAGCCCTCGAACTCGAGCGCGTCGCGCAGCCCGCGCACGAGATCGGGCTCGTCCTCGATGATGAGGATGCGCCGGCGGCCCGCCGGCAGCGACGAGCCGCTGGGGCCGCCGCTCACGAGGCCGCCCGCGCTTGCGGCCCCGGCGTCACGAGCGGCGCCGCGGGGATGAAGACCGTGAACGTCGCGCCGTGCCCGGGCGCGCTCGTGAGCGTGACGCGCCCGCCGTGCGCTTCGGCGATGTGCTTGACGAGCGACAGGCCGATGCCGCTGCCGCGCACGTTGCGCATGCGGGCGTTCGTCGCGCGGTAGAAGCGCTCGAAGATGCGCTGCTGATCGTCGGCCGAGATCCCGGGACCGCGGTCGCGCACCGAGAGCGCGACGCCCCCCGGCGCGCGCGCGAGGCGCACCGCCACCTCTCCGCCCTCGCCCGCGTACTTGACAGCGTTGTCGACGAGGTTGAGGAGCACGAGGGTCATGGCGTCCTCGTCCATGCGCACGGCAGGGAGCGCGTCTTCGATGTCGGTCCGCAGCTTCATCTTCT
>DATKFB010000467.1:0-4362 GCA_035544435.1 Polyangia bacterium | reverse complement strand
CTGCGCGGCCCGCTGCGTGACCTCTTCGATCTCGATGGCGCCCGCGCGCACGCGGCCCGACACGTCGAAGCGTTGCAGCGTCGAGAACTGCGGCTGGCGGCTGCACACGTACGGGCGGCCGTCACCCGACACGAAGGTCAGCGCGGCAATGTAATAGCCGGCGATGGCGTTGCCCTCCTGCGTGAGGTGCCACTCCTGCTTCTCGATGCGGGTGTCGCCGGCGCCGATGCCCCCGTCGATCGTCGTGCGGTTGATGCCGTCCCACACACCGGAGACCTGGGCACCGGCCGCCGCCGCTGTCACGGGCGTCGCGTGGCGACCTGCGCAGCCGGTTGCAGATACTGCTGCGGCAATCGCGCAAATCCTGAAACTAGCGAAGCGCATCGTGACCCTCCGACCGAACAAGAAGGTGTAGTTATTAGTATGACGGCCAAATCGCGAGAGGCAAAGGTCCCGCAAAGGATCAAATCGGAGGGCTCAGGGGGGCTCTTGATGTGCGTCTTGGGCCGACGCATCACACTGCTGGCAAAGAGCGCTCAGAGGGCGTCGCGCGCCCTGCCCAGGGCCGTGCCGGCGGCCTCCCACTCGCTCATGCGGCGCGCGAGCAGCGTATCGAGTTCGCGCTCGCGATCGGCGAGCTGGTGAAGCTTCTGCCAGTCGCCCGCGTGGTCGCCGCCGAGCTCCGCGCGGACTCCCGCGAGCTCCGCTTCGAGCCTGCCTACATCCCCCTCCAGCGTCTCCACGCGCCGCTCGAGGCGCCGCAGCTCGCGGTCGCGCTCCTTGCCGGCCGAACGCTCCTTGGCGGGCCCCGGGGGGGCGGCCTTTAGCTTCTCCGCTTGCGCGGGCCGGGGAGCGGCCGCGGGCGCCGCCGTCTCGCGGACGCGCACGCGCCAGTCGCTGTAGTTGCCGAGGTGCGACTCGACGCGATCGCCTTCGATGACGAGCAGGCGCGTGCACACGCGATCGAGGAAGTAGCGATCGTGGCTCACGACGAGCAGCGTGCCCTCGTAGCCGTCGAGCGCGTCCTCGAGCGTCTCGCGCGCCGGGATGTCGAGGTGGTTGGTCGGTTCGTCGAGGACGAGCACATTGCGCGGAAAGAGCATGATCTTCGCCATGGCGAGCCGGCTGCGCTCGCCCCCGGACAACCCCCTCACGAGCCGGAACGGGTCGTCCCCGAAGAAACGGAACTTCGCGAGGTAGCTGCGCACGGCCTCGGGCGACAGATCGGCTCGCACCGAACGGATCTCGTTCTCGAGCGTGAGCGACTCGTCGAGCGTTCCCAGCTTCTGATCGAAGTAGCCGACGCGCACGCCCGTGCCGAGCTCGACCTTGCCCGCGAGGGGCGGCAGCTCGCCGATGAGGGTCCTGAGGAGCGTCGACTTGCCGCCGCCGTTCGGCCCCACGATGCCGACCTTGTCGCCGCGGTAGATGTTGGCGGAGACGTCCCGCAGGATCGTCGTGACGGTACCGTCTTGCGCCGTGTAGCCAACGTCGAGCTTCGGTGCGCGAACGGTCTCCTTGCTGCCGAGGTCGCCGCCGGTCTGGAAGGAGAGGCCGATCTTGCCAGCGTGCTGCCACTGGTCGTCGGGGCGCTCGAGGCGCTCGAGCTTCTCGAGCATCTTGCGCCGGCTCTGCGCCTGCTTGGTCTTCTGCCCCGCTAGATTCCGGCGGATGAAGTCCTCGGTCTTGTCGACGTGCTCCTTCTGGCGCGCGAAGGCGGCGCGCGCCAGCTCCATGCGCGCGTCGCGCTCGACGACGTACCTGTCCCAGCCCATCGGGTAGCGCACGAGCTTGCCGTTCTCGAGCTCGACGATCTCGCGGCACACGGCGCGGATGAAGGCGCGGTCGTGCGAGACCATGACGAACGCGCCTGGGTACTCCGCGAGGAAGGTCTCGAGGCGCTCGATTGCGCCGAGATCGAGGTGGTTCGTCGGCTCGTCGAGCAGCAGGAGATTCGGCTCCTGCACGAGCACCTTGGCGAGCTCGAGGCGGCCACGCTCGCCGCCCGACAGCGTCTCGACGCCGCGGCCGAGATCGCTCTCGGAGAAGCCCACGTCCGACGTGAGGCGCCGCACGCGCGACTCGAGGTCGTAGCCGCCCTCGCGCTGGTAGCGCTCCTGCAGCTCGCCGTACCGCGCCACGTCCGCGTTGGTGGCCCCGGCGGCGAGGCGCGCCTCGAGAGCGACGAGCTCCTCGTGCATGTGCTGGACGTGCGCGAAGGGCTCGAGCAGCGCGTCGATGAGCGTTCCGGCGCCTGCGAACTCCTGCGACTGGCGCAGGTACGCGACGCTCGAGCGCCCGAGCACGCGCACATCGCCTGCGTCGGCCTCGAGATCGCCCGCGAGCAGGCGCAGCGCCGTGGACTTGCCCGTTCCGTTCGGTCCCACGAGGGCCAGCCGGTCGCCCGGCTTGATGAGCAGCGAGGCTCCCGCGAGGATCTCGTTGCCCGGATAGGCGAAGCTGACGTCGGCGAACTGGGCGAGGGACATGTCAAACGGCCGTGTGAGGTGTGCGCGTGAGCGTCGGTATTACGTGAGCGTCGGTTTTAGTCGAATCGATGGTTGGCCTGTACCCAAATATGTAATAAAACACGGCGGTCTCGCGGACTCATCCCAGCACGTCTCCATGAAAGAATATCTTCTCACGGCCGGTCCCACGCCGGTTCCCGAACGGGTGCTGCTGGCGATGGCGCGGCCCGTCCTCTATCACCGGTCGCCCGTGTTCACGGAGTGCCTGCGCGAGGTGCAAGACAGCCTGCGCTGGCTGTTCCAGACCAAGCAGCTGCCCCTCGTGCTCACGGGCTCGGGAACGGTAGGCATGGAGGCGGCCGTCGCGAACTTCCTGCGCGCCGGCGACAAGGCGCTCGTCATCCGCGGCGGCAAGTTCGGGGAGCGCTGGGGCCGCATCTGCCAGGCCTTCGGTGTCGAGTGCGTGTTCCTCGACGTCGAGTGGGGCAAGGGCGTCGACCCGCAGGCCGTCGCCGCCGCGCTCGAGAAGGCGCCCGACATCCGCGCCGTCTACGCCACGGCGTGCGAGACCTCGACGGCGACGATCCACGACGTGCAGGCCGTCGCGAAGATCGTGAGGACGAAGCCGGACACGATCATCTGCGTCGACGCCATCACGGCCATCGGCGTCTACGAGGTCCCCGTCGACGAGTGGGGCTTCGACGTCACGGTGTGCGGCTCGCAGAAGGCGCTCATGCTGCCGCCCGGGCTCGCGATCGTCTCGGTGTCGGACAAGGGCTGGAAGGCGAACGAGCGCGCGAACCTGCCGCGCTTCTACACGGACCTCGGGCGCGAGCGGAAGAACCAGGACAAGGGCGACTCCTCGTTCACGCCGGCCGTGTCGCTCATCGTGGGCCTGCGCGAATCGCTGCGCATGCTCAAGGAGGAGACGCTCGAGGGCGTGTTCAATCGCCACGAGCGCCTCGCGAAGGCGACGCGCGCCGCGGCGGGCGGCCTCGGGCTCGACCTGCTGTCGTCCTCGCCCGCGAACTCGGTGACGGGCATCCGCGTGCCTTCCGGCATCGACGGCTCGGCCATCATCAAGCAGATGCGCACGCGCTACGGCATCACGATCGCGGGCGGCCAGGATCACCTCAAGGGCAAGATCGTGCGCGTCGCCCACATCGGCTACGTCAGCGAGTTCGACATCATCACGGCGATCTCGGGCCTCGAGATGACGCTCTCGGACCTGGGCTATGGCGTTCGTCCGGGCGCGGGCGTCGCCGCGGCGCAGGCCACCTTCGCGGGAACTCGCGCCTGACGGACGCGCCACCACAACATCATCCGAAAGAAGGAGCCGCGCACATGTCCGAGCCCATCAAAGTCCTCATCGCCGATGACATGTCCAAGAAGGCCGTCGACCTGCTTAGCGGAGTGGGCTTCTCGGTCGACGTCAAGACGGGCATGAAGCCCGAGGAGCTGGCCGCCTGCGTGGGCCAATACCACGGCCTCGGCGTGCGCTCGGCGTCGAAGGTGACGGCGGCCGTGCTGGCCAACCCCGGCAAGCTCAAGATCATCGGCCGCGCGGGCGTGGGCGTCGACAACATCGATCTCAAGGCGGCGGCGGAGAAGGGCATCCTCGTCATCAACACGCCGCAGGGCAACGCCGCCGCGGCGGCCGAGCTCGCGATCGGGCACATGTTCGCGCTCGCGCGCAAGATCCCGGGCGCCGACGCCAGCATGAAGCGCGGCGAGTGGGAGAAGAAGAAGTTCATGGGCGTCGAGATCGCCGGCAAGACGCTGGGCGTCGTCGGCCTCGGCAACATCGGCCGCAACGCCGCCTCGCGCGGCGTGGGCCTCGGCATGAACGTCATTGGCTACGATCCGTTCCCGCCCAAGGAGCTGCCCGCGGGGG
>DATKFB010000466.1:0-5908 GCA_035544435.1 Polyangia bacterium | reverse complement strand
GCGCGGCTCGCGGCGCGCGAGGGTCTCGACGAGGAAGTCGAGATCCTCCGTGTCGCCCGAGTGATAGAGGCGCGGACGACGGTTGGGCACGAGCTGGCCGTTCCCCGGATCGCGCGCGCACGAGCGGAAGTTCAACACGGTGGCGCGCATGCCCGCCGAGGAAAGCTCGCGCGCGAGCCCCTGGACGTAGACCGAGCGCGAGCAGCCCTCGAGGCCGTGCAGCAGCACGACGCGCGGCGAGCCCGCCGGGCCAGAGACGTGATCGACGACGAGGTCGTCGTCGTCGGGAGTCGTCAGGACCTCGCGCTCGAACGACGCGAGACGATCGGAGCGTCCGACGCGGCCCCAGATCGTTTGGGCGTGTGCGCTCCGCGCCCACCAGGCCGCGCGTTCCTCGGGAGCCTTGGCCACCGCTACCCCGACTTGGGCCGCGCCGAGGCGCGCGCCGCGCCCTCGCGCAGAGCCTGAATGGCGCCGCGATAATCGCGCCCCGCCGCGCCGAAGATCGCTGAGCCCGCGACGAGCACGTTGGCGCCCGCCCCCACGACGCGCGCGACCGTGTCGGGCGAGACGCCGCCGTCGACTTCGACGTCCGTCGCCAATCCGCGGCGCGCGATCGTGGCGCGCAGCGCCTCGATCTTGGGCACGACGGCCTCGATGAAGCGCTGACCGCCGAAGCCCGGGTTCACGGTCATGAGCAGCACCATGTCGAGGTCCGGCAAGACGACGTCGAGCCCGTCGAGCGGCGAGTGTGGGTTCACAGCGACGGATGCCTTCTTCCCGAGGCTCTTGATGTGCTCGATCGTGCGGTGCAGATGCGGCGAGGCCTCGAGGTGCACGCTGATGAGATCGGCGCCAGCGCGCGCGAACTCGTCGACGTAGCGCTCGGGCTCGACGATCATGAGATGGACGTCGAGGGGCAGCTGCGTGGCGGCGCGCACGGCCCGCACGACGACCGGTCCGATCGTGATGTTGGGGACGAAGCGGCCGTCCATGACGTCGACGTGGATGGCGTCCGCGCCCGCGGCCTCGACGGCCCTGACCTCGTCGGCGAGGCGGCCGAAGTCGGCGGAGAGGATCGAGGGGGCGACGCGCACGCTCATGTCGACCGCCATCTTACCAGCCGCGCCGCGAAAAACGCGTCGGCGTCGTCGCGGTGGGGCCAGGTGCGCACGAAACCCGCGGCGTCGACGAAGCGCTCCCAGGGCACGCGACCTGCGGGTGTGGGCGGCTCCAGGCGAAACTGCGGGTGGGCCCGGAGAAACCCCGCGACGACGTCCTCGCACTCGATGCGCTCGAAGGTGCAGACGGAGTACGTCAGCACGCCGCCCGGCGCGACCAGCGGCGCGAGCGTCTCGAGCATGCGCCCTTGCTGCGCCGCGAGCCGCGGCAAATCTTCGGCCGTGCGACGCGTGAGGGCCTCCGGGTGCCTGCGCAGGACCCCGAGCCCGCTGCACGGCGCGTCGAGCAGCACGCGCTCGAAGCGCGCGCCCGCGTCGGGGAACGGATGAATGAGGTCGACGACGGCCGTCGTCACGTCCGCGACGCCGAGGCGCTCGAAGGCCATGCGCGCCTCGCCGAGCTTGGCGCGCGAAAGATCGACGGCCTCGACGCGCGCGCCGTTGCCCGCGAGCGCCGCGAGGTGGGCGCTCTTGCCGCCCGTGCCCGCGCACGCGTCGAGGAGGCGCTCGCCCGCGCGCGCCCCGCACAGCTCGACGACCACCTGGGCGCCCGTGTCCTCGACCGCGAGCAGGCCCTCGCGCCAGGCGTCCGTCGCGGCCAAGGCATCGAGGTCGCGCGCGAGCAGCGCGTCGGGCGCGACCGGCGAAGGCTCGATGCGGGCGTCGGCCCGCTCGGCGCGCAGGCGCTCGAGCACGGTGGCGCGATCGGTGCGCAGCGCGTTCGCGCGTAACGCGAGCGGCGCGGGCGCGCCCACGGCGTCGCCAAAGGCCACGGCGTCGGCCGCGGGCAGCTCGGCCAGCAGCAGCCCGGCGAGCCAACTCGGTAGCCCGGCCGCCTCGACGAGATAGCCGCGCGCGTCGCGCGCCGGATCGGGCAGCGGCGGCTCGCCGCGGTCGGCGAGGCGCCGCAGGAGCGCATTGGCGAGCCGCCCCACGCCCGCTCCCCCCAGCTGCTTGCAGATCTCCACGGCCTCGTTCACCGAGGCGTACGCGGGAATGCGGTCCAGAAAGAGCACCTGGTAGGCGCCCACGCGCAGCGCCACGCGCACGCGCGGCTCGAGGCCCGCGAGGCCCTTGCTCGCGAACGCCTCGAGCGCGCGATCGAGGCGCGCGCGCCGGCGCAGCACGCCGTAGACCAGCTCCGTCGCGAGGCCGCGCTCGGCGGCGCTCAGCGTCGGCGCGCGATCGAGCGCGGCCGAGAGGGCGCGATTGGCGAAGGCGCCCGACTGCTCGACGCGCTCGAGCACCGATCGGGCGAGGTCGCGGCCCGTGGGCGTCCCTCTTCCCGCTGTCATTCGCGTGGCCGCGCCGCCGGGTCTTGCAGGGACGTGCCCGGGGCCACGGGACGCCCCGCGAGGAAGGCCGCAGCCGGCAGCCGCTTGCGCCCCGCGAGCTGCAGCTCGGCGAAGGCGACGGGCGCGTCGGCGCAGGCCACGGCGAGGCCCTCGGCGCGCAGGCCGAGGACGGCGCCCGGCGCGGCGCCGGCGGTTCCCTCGAGCACGCGCGGGCCGAAAACTCGCAGGGGCTGGCCGTCGAGCAGGGCCGTCGCGCCCGGCCAGGGGTCGCAGCCGCGGGCGCGCGCCGAGACCGCCCGCGCCGAAACGTCGAAGCGCAGGCGCCCGTCCTCCTTCAGGAGCGGCGGCGCCAGGGTGGCAACCGCCTCGTCCTGAGGCGCGAGCGCCACAGCGCCGTCGAGGATCGCGGGCAAAGTCTTCACGAGCAGCGGCGCCCCCGCGGCCGCGAGCGCGAGCGCGAGCGTGGCCGTCGTGTCTTCGTCGCCGATGGGCACCTCGCGCGTAGCCGCCACCGGACCCGTGTCGAGCCCCGCCTCCATGCGCATGATCGAGACACCCGTCACGCGCTCGGCGCGGATGATGGCCCACTGGATGGGCGCCGCGCCGCGCAGCTTGGGCAGCAGCGAGCCGTGCACGTTCCAGCACCCGCGTCGCGGCACGTCGAGGAGCGCCTGCGGCAGGATGCGTCCGTACGCCACGACGATGAAGACGTCAGCGTCGAGCGCGCGCAGCGTCTGCTCGAGCTCCGGCGCGCGGACCCGCTCCGGCTGGAGGACGGGCACGCCCAGGTGGCGCGCCGCGACCTTGACGGCCGGCTCCGCGAGCTGCCGCCCGCGGCCCGCCGGGCGATCGGGCTGGCTCACGACGGCCACGACCTCGGTGGATTGCGCGACCGCCTCGAGGAACGGCACGGCGAACGCCGGCGAGCCGAAGAAGACCGCACGCGGCGGCGAGCCGGGCATCAGCCTTGCGCCGCCGCGGGCTCCGCCGCCGCGGGCAAGTGGCCCTCGTAGCGCGCGCGCATGCTCGGCTCCCCGAGCACGCGCAGGGCCTCGTCGAGGACGGCGCGGATCGCGCGCAGCTCGGCGCCCAGCTCGGTGACGAGACCCGCGTCGAGCGAGGTCGGCGCGAGCTCGCTCATGAGGCGATCGTGCGCGGCCCGGATGTCGCCGTCGGCCGCGCCGCGCGACAGATCGAGAATCTCGAAGTAGTCGCCCTCCTCCACGAGCGCGTATCGCGCTAGAATGCGAGCGCGCAGCGCGGCGCGCTCGGCGGCGGCGCGCGCGCCGTCGACCTCGTGGACGCCCGTGCCGTTCGTGGCCCGCGATGGCGCGCGCTGTGGCTCGGCCGCGCGATCGTCGACCCGATCGAGCTGCCCCAGCACGGACAGCGTCCACGCGAGCCCCGACGCGACCTCCTCGCGCACGCCCGCGGCCGCGCGCACGTCGTCGAGCGTGCGCGTCCCGTCGAACAGCTCGACAATGGCGCGCTCCTCCGAGGCCATGGCCATGCGCGCCAGGACGTCGATCGCGGACGCCGCCGTCGACCGGCGAAAGACCTGCTGGCCGCCGCCCAGGCAGCGCGAAAGGCGCGCCGCGCCGTACTTGCGCCTGACTCCGGCGAGAATGATCGCGGCCGGGTGCTCGTCGAGCAGGACGATCTCCTGGTTTGGCTGGCCCGGGCCCAGCGACCACTCGCCGCTCTCCCACGCGAACGCCGAATGGATGATCTCCTCGAAGTGGCGACGCACGACGACCGACAGCTCGGTCGGCTTGATGTAGCCCAGCTCGACGAGCACGACGCCGAGACGTCGCTCAGCGCGCGGCGCCGCCGCCGAGGCTTGAGCGAGCTGCGCCGGCGTCAACCGCCCCTGCCGGACGAGCATCTCCCCCAGGCGGTCGTCCGAATCGCTCGACGTGCCCAGGATGGGCGCGCCCCGCTCGAAGAAGATGACCTTTTCGACGGCGTCCCGTCGCAGCACGAGCCGGCCCGTGAGGCGCTGCAGATAGATCCGCCCCAGCAGCGACGCGACGTCGCTGTCGACGATCTTGCCGCTCTCGACGGGCGCCGGCGTTCCGCCCTCGGCGCCGCCGTCGCGCGCGGCGGCGATGCGCTCGGCGATCATCTTCGCGAACACGTCGCGCGGCACCTCGACGGTCTTCTGGGGCTTGTCGTCGCCGAGCTCGTCCTCGGCGTCGAAGGGCGACGGGTAAGTGAGCGCGGTCGGCTCGGCGGTGCTCCCGAGGGCCGCCGCGGCGGCGAGCGCCGTCATGGGCGCCATGGGCGTGCGCTCGAACAGATCCTCGGGCGCGCGCCCGGCCCCCGTCCGAGGACGCGAGGACGGATGGGGCGCGGCCACCCCCTCCCGGCGAAAGGTGCCGACGGAGCGCGCGACGTCGAGCATCTCGGCGTCCAGGGCCGCGTCGATGCACTCGGCGAGCTTCACGAAGAGCGCGCCCGCCTCCGAGGGCCGCGCGCGCGGCACTGGCGTCGCCGTGGCGTCGGCGGCCGCCACGAGCGGCTTGAGCGTGGGCAGAGCCCGCGGACCCGTCCCGCTCGCGGGCGTGCGCGCGCCGGTCGCGGCGCCGGTCGCCGCCGGTCCGAAGGAGCCCGTGTTTCCGGTGTTGCCGGGGTCGGCGGCGGGGCGGCTCTTTCCGCCCTTCGACGTCGACGTGCGTCCGAACTCGGAGCTGCCACTGTCCGTGGGCGGCGCCGAAATCCGCATCTCGTCCGTGACCGGGCGCGCCTCCCCCGCCGGGACGTTCTCGAGCCGCGCGCGCACGCGCGCCACGAGGTCCTCGGTCGACAACGGCCGCGTGAAGAACCCGTCGGCGAGATCCTTCATGCGCGCCTCGTCCTCGGCGTCGCCCACGAGGAACGTCGGAACGCGGCCGCGAGGCACCGCGCGCACTTTGCCGAGGGCCACCGCCGGATCGGGGTTGACGATCTGGGGTGCGAGGACGATGACGTCCGGCCGCGACGCCGTGATCCAGCCCGACAAGCTCTCACCGGGCTCGACGGCCACGGCCTCGAAGCGCGCAGACACGACGGCGCGGCGGATGCGATCCGCCTCGTAGGGGCCGGCGATGATCAGCACCTTCATGCGATCCTGTAGATTAACACCGAGGCGGGCGTTTTCGGGCGGTCACAGCACGCTCTGCGGGTCGACGTCGACGACGAGACGCGCGTCGCCGCCGAGCTTGACGGCCGCGGCCGCGTGCGCGGCCGCCATGAGCGCTGCGCGGTCGTGACCCGAGAGCCAAACCTGATAGCGGTTGCGCCCCCGCACGCGCGGAATGGGCGCCTCGGCGGGTCCCCGCACGCGCACGGCGGCGCCCCCGGCCGCCTGCGCCGCCAGCGCGGCGGCACTGGCCGCCTCGCGTGCGGAGGGGCCGTCCCCCGCGTCGACGCGCAGCGCGACCATGCGCGAAA
>DATKFB010000465.1:0-5269 GCA_035544435.1 Polyangia bacterium | reverse complement strand
CACGGCGCCTCCCGCGCCCGGCGGGGCTACCCCGCCCTCCTCCGCGACGACGGCGATGAGGGCGCGCAAGGGGGTGGGCGCCCCCGCGATGGCCAGCGCGCGCAACGCGCGGATCGCCGACGGCGAGAACGTCGCGAGGCGCGCGCGCAGCACGCCGTCGAGCGTGAGCGGCGCCTCGTCGCTCGTGCGCAGGTGCACCGTGCGCGCGAGCTCGCGCAGAAAGAGCGGGTGCCCGGCCGACTCGCGCGCGACGAGGTCCGCCAGGGGTCCCGCGCGCCCGGGCGCCGTCGCGCGGAGCAGGTCGCGCGCGAGCTCGCGCGCCGCCGCGCCTTCGAGGTTGCGTAGGGGCAAGTGACGCTCGGGAGCCTCGGGCCCGAAGAGGCGCGCCTCGCTCTCGACGTCGTGCGCTTGCGTGCGCAGCGTGCCGACGAGGAGCATGCGCGGCGCCCCGGGTCCCCGCAGCAGCTCCGTGAGCAGCGCGAGCGAGTCCGCGTCGGCCCACTGGAGGTCGTCGATGACGGCCACGATGGGGCGCTCCTCGCCGAGGCGCCGCAGGAGCTCGCGGAAGGCCGCGAACATCGAGGCGCGCACTTCGCGCGCGTCCATGCCATCGGAGAGCTGCGCGGCGCGCGCGAGCGCGTCGACGCGACCGAGTACGGGGAACGCGTGCAGGAGAATGGCCGCGCGCGGCGGCAAGAGCGCCTCGACGAAGGCCGAGTCGCGCTTGCGCAAGACGCCGACGAGCGCGTCGACTAGGCCGTCGACGGCCTTGAACGGCACGAGCTCGCGCTCGTAGCAACGCCCCGCGAGCGCGAGCGCCCCATCGCCCTGCGCGTCGAGGAAAGCGCGCACGAGCGTCGACTTGCCGACGCCGGACTCGCCGCGCACGATGAGAGCCCGCGCGCCGTCGGCCTCGCGAACCTCCCGCAGCGCCGCCTCGAGCAGGCCGAGCTCCTCGTTGCGTCCCACGAACGACGCGCGACCGAAATCGGGCCCCGCGTCGGCCGGCGCGGCGGAGCCCCGCGCGCGAGGCGCTGCGCCGCCCCCCGACGCCAGGCACGCGAGCACGGCGGCGGCGCCCGGGCGGGCCGCCGGCTCCGTCGCGAGCAGGCCGTCGCACAGCGCCGCGAGATCGGCGGGCGCGTCACGCTGCAGCTCCGCCACGCGCGGCGGCTGCTCACGCGTCTTGCGGTACATGATCTCGTGGCGGGGCCCGTCGAAGGGCAGCCGGCCCGTGAGAGTCTCGTAGATGATCGTTCCGAAGGCGTACCAATCGGCCGCGGCGCTCACGCCCTCCTCGAGGATCTGCTCGGGCGCCATGTACTCGGGCGTGCCCGCGCCCGCGAGCGTCGACTCGCCCGTGAGCGTCGTCGTGAGACCGAAGTCGAGCAACACCGGCCGTCCCTCGGCCGTCACGAGCACGTTCGTGGGCTTGACGTCACGGTGCACGCACCCGGCGGCGTGCAGCGCCGCGAGGGCCCCGGCGAGCGGCCCGATCGTCGCGCGCAGACGCTCCTCGCTGTAGACGAGCGGCGTGGCGCGCGGGCGGCGACCCCTCGCGCCACCCGGCATCGTGACCGAGGTCGCGAGCGCGAGCGGGCCGATCGACGTCGGCGCCGACCGGACGTTCTCGCCATGGACGTAGCTCGCGAGATCGATGCCGTTGACGAGCTCCATCGTGAAAAACCACTGCGCGCCTTCGGCGACGAGCTCACCCAGCCGGACGAGGTTGGGGTGATGGACGTCGGCGATGGCCCGAAACTCTCGCTTGAATCGGCTGAGCGAGTCCGGGCTCACGAAGGGCAGCAGCTTGAGCGCGACGGGCGCCCCATGGCTCTCGTCGAAGGCCTCGTAGACGAGACCCATGCCTCCTTGCCCGAGGAAGCGCACCAAACGAAATCGCGCCGTCCCGCGGAACGCGACCGCCCCCAACTCCATCGTCACGTCGTTTCTATCGCGCCCGCTCGGCGCCGTAAAGCAAGCCCCCGCTCAATGGCTGCGCTCCTTGCCATTCCAGAACGACCCCGTCGCGCTGGCCTTCTCGCGCCTCCTCTGTCCCGAGGCCGTCGTCACCAAGACCTCCTCGCAGGCCTGGTGGTCGCTGCCGTCGTACAGCTGGTGGGGCCGCGTGAAGAGCCCGGAGAGCGCGAAGTCGGAGGGGCTGGTCCCATCGACGCCGGCCTTGGCGTTGATGTCGAGGCCTTCGTTCTTGTAGCAGTACGAGACGAACTGCGAGCAGAAGAGCGTGCTCGGTCGCAGGTGCGAAAACTTCCGGTAGACGGACAGGCCGAGAATGATGCGGATGCCCAGCCAGAGCAGGCTCAGGTACCCATACTTGATTCCGATGAGCGTGAGCGCCCGATCGAGGAAGTCACGCTTGTTGAACGCACGACGATGCGCTTCGTCGAGGCGCCACCACTCGACGTTCCCCTCGTAGCGACAGACCAGCATGCTCGCCGGGATGACCTCGACGCCGCGCAGGTCCGCTTGCATCGCGATGATGCGCCCCTCCCACCGCGTGAGAAAGGCCACGTGCGAGTAGCGCGAGTGAGAGATGCCTTCGATGACATGCGAAAGCCAGCGCCTCCCGCTGAAAAGCAGGATGTCACCCGTCTGGATCTGCTCACGGATCTCCTGGTACCGCGTCGCGGCGACGACGGCGGGATAAGACTCGGACTTCCCCGCTGCGGCATTCACGACCGCACTTTATCAGCGCCCTTTAGGCCCGGACATCCTCATGCAACATGTGTTTCCTGCGAGGCAACACATTGGTGCTCCATGTGGGGTCAGAGGGCCGGCACAAGCGACTATTGAGCATACTTCCGTAGGCACACTTACTGCTTCTCAAGATGAAATCACGTCCGAACGCCCACGAACCCGGCTCACGCGACCGCGAGGGAATTTTCCAACGCTCCTCGTCGCCGCCCTCGTGCCTGCGCTCGCCCTCGCCGCTTGCGGGGGCGGAGAGCCACTCCATTCGCAGGCCGTCGACGGGCCGGCTTCCGAGCCCGACGGCTCGGCCGGGAGCATCGGCACCTCGATGGCGGGAGTGGACGCGGGCGTTTCGCCATCGACCGCGGATCCCGGCGGCTCGGGTGGCCCGGATGCCCTCGGCGGCTCCGCCGACGACGCCCCCGCCGAGACCGCACCGCCGACACGGGCCGACGCGGCGAGCGGAGACGCGTCGCCGCCCATGAGGACCTACGAGGCCGAGAACGGCGCGCTCTTCGGCAACGCGACCAAGGTCGCGTGCGCTTCGTGCTCGAACGGTCGCCGCATCTCGATCGCGGCGGACTCCGGCGTCACGCTGTCCAACGTGAGCGCTCCCGAGGCGGGGACGAACACGCTCCTTATCTACTACACGAACGCCGATTCCAAGAACCGTTCGATCTACGTCGGAATCAACGGGGGCGACTCGCAGCGCCTGCTGGCCGTCTTCCCCCCGACGGGCGGCGCCGACCGCGTGTCTTCGATCGCCGTCCCGCTCAGCGGGTTCAACGCCGGCTCGAACAACACGATCATGTTCTTCATCGACAGCGAGCTCGGCGCGCCCGACCTCGACGACATCGGCTTCGCGCCGAGCCCGGGCGCGAATGGTTCGGAGAACCACTGCGATCGCTCGACCTGGAAGGCCACGGCCTCGGTGACGGGCGGCGACGGCGCCGGTCCTCCCGGCGGCATCGACGGCAACCTCGCGACCCGGTGGGCCAACAATCACGCCCAAAATGGCACCGACTGGTACCAGGTGGACTTCGGTGGTCTCGTGACCCTCTCCCGCATCACTCTCGACAACAGCCAGACCTATCCGAACGACTACGCGGGATCGTACGCCGTCTTCGCGTCGCTCGATGGCGTCAGGTTCGACGCCGAGCCCTTCGTTGAGGGGATGGGAACGCCCAACGTGACGGTCATCGACTTCAAGAGGCGCGCCGTACGTGCCGTCAAGGTGACGCAGGTAGGCTCGTCGCGCAGCCCGCTGTGGTGGCAGATCGGCGAGCTCACGATCAACTGCGCTCGGTGATCGGCGCCGGCGCCGCGTAGACGATACCTGCGGCGCGCGGTGCTGTATCATCACGCCGCCAAAGGACTGGCGCGAACATGGTGGGCGAGACCCTCGGCAGCTATCGAATCCTCAAACAGCTCGGCGCGGGCGCCATGGGCCAGGTCTACCTGGCCGAGCACCGCCACCTCAAACGCCAGGCGGCGCTCAAGCTGCTCGCGCGCGAGCTCGTCGATCGACCGGAGCTCCTCGAGCGCTTCTTCCTCGAGGCCCGCGCCACGTCTGCCATCGCGCACCCTGGCATCGTGCAGATCTTCGACTGCGAGGTCGACGCCAATGGTCGGCCTTACATCGTCATGGAGCTGCTCACGGGCGAGACGCTCGCGGCGCTGCTCGCGCGGCAAGGCGCGCTGCCGCCGCTCGTCGTAGCGCGCCTCATGCGCTCGCTCGCCGAGGCGCTCGAGGCGGCGCACGCCAAGGGGATCGTCCACCGCGATCTCAAACCGGAGAACATGTTCGTGCAGGCGACGCCGCCGGACTCCGTCAAGGTGGTCGACTTCGGCATCGCGAAGCTCGCGGGCGACCTGCAGGCCGGCCAGGTACACAGGACGCGCAGCGGGGCGGTCATGGGCACGCCGCTCTACATGTCGCCCGAACAGTGTCGCGACTCGGCCGCGCTCGACTTTCGCACCGACCTCTACTCGCTCGGCTGCATCATGTACGAGATGCTGACGGGCCGTCCGCCGTTCTCGCGCGACAACTTCGGCGAGCTCATGGTGGCGCACCTGACGCAGCCCGCGCCCGACGCGCGGACCGTCAATCCCGCTGTACCCGCCCCGCTCGCCGAGCTCACGGCCGAGCTCCTGCGCAAGGACCCCACGCAACGCCCCGCGAGCATGCGCGCCGTCGCCGATCGGCTCATGACCTACGTCGCGCGCATGACGACCGTTCCGGGCGCGGCGGCGTCCGCGCCGACTGACCTCGGCCCCTCCTCCGCACCCGCGTCAGCCTCGATTCCTCCAGCGGCGGGAGGCGGACCGGTGGCGGGGGCGGGAGTCGTGAGGACGACCTTCGGAGCGTCCGCGTCCGAGGTCGCGGCTCCGCGCGACGACATGTCGCGCCCTCCGCGGCGAACGGCGATGGTGGGCGCGGTGGTCGCGCTCGTCGCGGGCGTCGCCGTCGCGGGCTCGTTCTTGCTCCGGCACGCGCAGGAGACGGCGCCCGTCTCAGCCAGCGCGGCGCCGCCCGCGCCCGGGCCGGGGCCCGCGT
>DATKFB010000464.1:0-4598 GCA_035544435.1 Polyangia bacterium | reverse complement strand
GTTGCAGACCCGGGATCGAGGATCGCCGAATCAAGATCTCGTCCGGCCGCGCGGCCGCACCCTCGGCCGGATGGTCATACCAACCCTTCGAAGCTGAGCGGATCTTGATTCGGCGATCCTTCCGGCGCGGCCTCGACCTTCGGAGGTCAGGCGAAGGATACCGCCGCCGCGGACCTCACCGCCCCAGGCGGCGCACGAGGCGGGCCACGAAGAAGAAGACGGCGGGCGGGACCAGCAGGAACACGCCGACGATGCGCATCGTGGGTGTGAGCGTCGCGTGCTGGCCGAGGCAGTTCGGGCAGAGCGCCCACGCGGGGCGCGCGCCGGCGAGGAGCACGGCGGCCACGATGAGCACCGCGAGTGGAAGGCGCGTCTTGGCGCGCGGAGGCCGCGTCATCGCTGCGTCACTCGGAAGGCGGCGTCGAGCATCAGGGCGACGGCGAAGGCCGGCGCGAGGAGCAGCGGCGCGAGGAGCGCGAGGCGGAGAAGGCGCGACTCGCGGCCGATGCCCATGAACGCCACGAGCACGACGAGGGCCTTCACCATGGCGAGGCCGACGAGCGCGGTGATGCGCGCGGTGCGGTCGACGGGCAAGCCGACGACGAGCACCTCGAGCGCGGTGAGCGCGAGGAGGCCGCAGAGCCCCAGGACGAGACGACCGCCGCGCCCCGGCTTGGGCACAGAGATCGTCGAAGGAAGCACGTCCTCGTCGGCGGTCATAGCGCGTCTCGGTCGCTCCGTCGACGCCGCTCGCTCGCGGCCTGGCGCGATGTTCGGCTGCTCATGACGTCGGCAAGAGATAGACGAACGAGAAGATGGGGATCCAGGCCAGGTCGACGAAGTGCCAGAAGATCGCCGCCACCTCGAGGCTGCGCGCGCGCGCGCGCGGCGCGAGCAGGAGCCCGAGGAGGACGAGCACGCCGACGAGCACGTGCAGCCCGTGGTAGCCGGTGACGGCGTAGAAGGTGCTCGCGAACACGTCGGTGCCGAGGCGCATGGGCGTCGCTCCCGCGGCGAGGTGGTCGTACTCGATGACCTGCCCGCCCAGAAATCCCGCGCCGAGGAGGATCGTCGCTGCGTGCCAGACAGCGCGCGCCGTCGCGCGATGGGCGCGCGCGGCGCGCACGGCCATGGTCATCGTGAAGCTGGACGTCACGAGCATGGCCGTCATGACCGCCGCCTGCAGGATGGCCAGCCGCTCTTGCGGGTCGGGCCACTGGTCGGCGCGGACGCGCAGGACCGCGTAAGCCATGAGCAGGCCGGCGAAGCCCATGGCGTCCGTCGCGAGGAACATCCACATCCCGATCTTGCCCGCGGACGCGCGCTCGACGCCGCCGCCAGCTTCCGGGTCGAGCGCGAGGGCGCCGATCGCGGCGCTGGCTGCGGGCGTGCTCATCGCTCCCGTGGGATAACACGACCTTGACACGAGGTGAAGGGCGGTCAGATATCCACGGACGCATGCTCGCCCCGCCCGACCGCCCCGCCCCGCCGACGTCCGCGCCGCCGCGCCCACGCCGCGGGCTCGTGGCGCGCCTCGTGGCCCGGCCGCTGTTCTGGGCGCTCGCGTGCGGCTTGCTCTTCGGCGTGCCGCTCGTGCGCTCGGTGCGGCGGCAGCTCGGCGTCGCGCCCGCCGTGCTCGCGTCGTTGCCGCCGTTCACGCTCACTGACCAACTGGGTCACGCCTACGGCACGCGCGAGCTCGAGGGGAAGGTTTGGGTCTCGGACTTCATCTTCACGGCGTGCCAGGAGGCCTGCCCGCTGCTCAGCCTGCGCATGCAGGAGATCGGCCGTCGCACGAAGCACCTCGGGCCGGACTTTCACCTGGTCTCGATCTCGGTGGACCCGGAGCGTGACACGCCGGCGCGCCTCGCCGAGTACGCCGCGCGCTGCGGCGCGAGCCCCGTACGATGGTCGTTCCTCACGGGACCGGCCGCCGCGCTCGAGGACGCTGTCACGGGCGGCTTCAAGGTCGGCATGGGACGCGAGGCGATCACGTCCGACGGCGGCGGCCAGACTTTTTGGCAGATCTTCCACGGCGAGAACCTCGTGCTCGTCGATCGCCGGTTGCGCATCCGCGGCTACTTTCCGGCGACGGCCGAGGGGCTCGATCAGCTCGTCGAAGCCATCGGCCGCGTCGTCAACGGCGCCTAGGGTCGCGGTCGACGGCCGGGCGCGGCTTGACGCTCCCGGGCGCGCCTGTTAGCAACAACGCACGATGAAGATCTCGCGCGCGTGGCTCGGGCTGGTTTGCGTGACTCTCGCGGCTGCGGCCTGCAAGAAGGAAGAGCCGCGCTCCGAGCCCGTGGTCGTCGCCCAGGGCGCGGCCGCTCAGAAGCTCCTCACGCCGGAGGCCGCGGGCGCGCCGGCCGGCGGCACGGCGGCCATCAAGGGGACCGTGACGCTCACGGGCGTTCCGCCCGAGATGCCGCTCACGAAGCGGGACGCCGATCCGTATTGCGCGCGCACGCCGATGAAGGACGAAGAGGTCGTCGTCGGCGCGGGCGGCGCGCTCAAGAACGTCATCGTGCGCATCGTGAAGGGCATCAGCGGCAACTACGAGCCGCCCATGACGAACCTCACGCTCGACCAGACGCAGTGCATGTACCGGCCCCGCGTGGCCGTCATCATGGCGGGGCAGTCGCTGCTCGTGCGCAACAGCGATCAGACCCTGCACAACGTCCACACGTACAAGGGCGCCTCCACGCTGTTCAACCAGGCGGAGGTGCCGGGCCTGCCCGCCATTGCGAAGACGTTCAAGGACGCGACGGGCGAGATCCTGAAGTTCAAGTGCGACGTGCACCCGTGGATGACGGGGTACGTGGCGGTCATGGGGCATCCTTTCTTCGCCGTCACGGGTGGGGACGGCAAGTACGAGATCCCCAAGGTCCCCGCCGGCAAGTACACCGTCGAGGCCTGGCACGAGCGCTTCGGCACGAAGTCCCAGGAGGTCACCGTCGAGGCCGGCAAGCCCCTCGAGCTGGCGTTCTCCTTCGAATCGAAGTGAGCCGCGGCGGCTGAACCGTCATGCCCCGCACGCGTTACGAGGCGGCCGCCGAGGGCCTCACCGTCAGGGAGCTACCCGGATCGGCGCTGCGCGCGGCCCTCCGCGACGGTTACGGGTGGCGCGAGCTGCGCGGCGATGTCCTCGCGGGCGTCACCGTCGGCATCGTGGCGCTCCCGCTCGCGATGGCCCTCGCCATCGCCGTCGGCGTGCCGCCGCAGCAGGGCCTCTACACGTCCATCGTCGCCGGGGTGCTCGTCGCCCTGCTCGGCGGCTCGCGCACGCAGGTGTCTGGTCCGACGGCGGCGTTCATCGTCGTGCTCGTCCCCATCTTCACGAAGTTCGGCCTCGCGGGCCTGCTCCTCGCGGGGCTCATCGGGGGACTCATCCTCGTCGCGCTCGGCGTGGGGCGGCTCGGGCGCTTCATCGAGTTCATCCCGCACCCCGTGACGACGGGCTTCACGGCCGGGATCGCGACGGTGATCGCGACGCTGCAGCTCAAGGACGTGCTCGGCTTCCAGCTCGCGATCGTTCCCGGCGACGTCCTCGGGCGGTTCCGCGCCATGTGGCAGGCGCGCGCGACGGTGTCGCTCGCCGAGCTCTCGGTCGCGGCGCTCACGCTCGCGCTGCTCGTGGGCCTGCCGCGCGTCACGCGCCGGCTGCCCGCGCCGCTCGTCGCGCTGCCCGTGGCGGCCGCGCTCGCCGCGCTGCTGACGCACGCGTTCCCGGGGCACCCGATCGCGACGATCGCGAACCGCTTCCACGCGACGCTGCCCGGCGGTCGCGTCTTCGCCGGCGTGCCGCCCCTGCCGCCGCTGCCCATGCTGCCGTGGCACGCCGCCGGGCCGGGCGGCGCGCCGTTCGTCTTGTCGCTGAGCACGTTGCGCGAGCTGCTGTCGGCGGGCTTCGCCGTCGCCTTGTTGGGTGGCATCGAGTCTCTGCTGTCGGCCGTCATCGCCGACGGCATGGCGGCGACGCGGCACGATCCCGACGCCGAGCTCCTCGCGCTCGGCATCGCGAACATCGTGACGCCGTTCTTCGGCGGCATCCCGGCGACTGGCGCGATCGCGCGAACGGCGACGAACATCCGCTCGGGCGCGCGCTCGCCCGTGGCGGCCATCGTCCACGCGCTCGTCGTGCTCGCGGCCGTGCTCGTGCTCGCGCCTCTCATCGGTTACCTGCCCATGGCGGGGCTCGCGGCGCTGCTCCTTATGGTGGCCTGGAACATGGCCGAGGCGAAGCACTTCCTGCACGTGCTGCGGGTCGCGCCGCGGGCGGACGCGCTCGTGCTCGTGACCTGCTTCGGCCTCACGGTGTTCTTCGACATGGTCGTGGCCGTCTCGGTGGGCGTCGTGCTCGCGGCGCTGCTGTTCATGCGCCGCATGGCCGAGCTCACCGAGGTGAAGCTCACGGCATCCGAGGCGGCCGCGGGTGAAGCCCCGACAGACCTCCCGAAGCACCTCTCGGGGAAGGTGGCGCTCTACGAAATCGCGGGGCCGCTCTTCTTCGGCGCCGCGCAGAAGGCCATGGGCAGCCTCGGCCGAATCTCGGGGCCCACCGAGGTGGTCATCCTGCGGCTAGAGAACGTCCCCGTGAT
>DATKFB010000463.1:0-8363 GCA_035544435.1 Polyangia bacterium | reverse complement strand
ATCGGCCAGGTCAACACCAAGGCGCGCACCGTCATCGAGGCGGGCGGTGGCACGATCATCAAGGTCGACAACTGGGGTAAGCGGAAGCTCGCCTACGAGGTGCAGAAGCAGCTCAAGGGCATCTACCTGTTCTTCTCGTATCTGGGCTCGGCGGGCCTCGTCGAGGAGCTGGAGCGCAACCTGCGCCTCACCGACTCGGTCATCCGCTACTACTCGGTGAAGATCGCCGAGAACGTCGACCCCGCTGCGCGCACGAGCGAGTTCACCGAGGAGTCCTTCACGAAGGCCTCGACGCCCGGCCCCGACGAGGAGGAGATCGCGACGGGTCAGGCCGCCGCGCGCTCGCCCTTCGAGGAGGACGAGGGCGCATTCGACTTCGAGGAAGCCGTTTTCGGCGGCGTGGACGAGCCCCTGCGCTCGGGCAAGAGGGAGGATAAGATCATGTCGGCAGCAGCTGGAGCAGCAGAGGACGCAAAGAGCGGCGATCGGGACAAGAAGCGCCCGATGGGCCGCCGCAAGCAGTGCAAGTTCTGCGGGGACGAGGCGCTCAAGATCGATTACAAGGACGCCGGTCTCCTCAAGTACTTCATCACAGACCGCGGCAAGCTCGTGCCGCGGCGCCTGTCGGGCAACTGCGCGAAACATCAGCGGGAGATCGCCGTGGCGGTCAACCGCGCGCGCATGCTCGCCATCATGCCCTTCGCGGTCACGGGAGCCTGAGCCATGCAGGTCATTCTCAGGGACGACATGGACAACCTCGGCAAGTCGGGCGAGGTCGTGAACGTCAAGCCGGGCTACGCGCGCAACTACCTGCTGCCGCGCGGCCTCGCCATCAAGGCGACGGCGAGCGATGTGAAGCGCGTCGAGCACGAGAAGCGCGTCATCGCGGCGCGCACGGCCAAGCTCGCCAAGGAGGCGCAGGCGGAGGCCGACGGCCTCTCGAAGGTGAGCGTCTCGATCGCGCGCGCCGTCGGGGAAGAAGAGAAGCTCTACGGCTCGGTGACGTCGCGAGACATCGCCGAGGCGCTGGGCGAGCAGGGCGTCAAGGTCGACTCGAAGAAGATCCACCTCGAGGAGCCCATCAAGACGCTCGGCTTGACCGAGGTGCAGGTCAAGCTCGGCCGCGGCGTCAACGCGACGATCAAGGTCTGGGTCGTCAAGAAAGAGGAATAGCCCCGCCGGCCCTCGGGCCGGGTGAGGTCGAAGCGCGCGGCACCGTCATGGTGACGCGCGCTTTCGTTTATTCGGGACCGTCCTGTGGGACGAGAGCTTTTTTGTCTCTCGACGCGAGCAGTTGCGCGCCACACCCAAGATCGACGTCGCCGATTCAGAGGCGAGAGGAGTAGGATGGCCGTCTCATGCTGGAGCTCGCCTCGAACAACACGATGCCGGCCCAGCGCAGCCAGCCGCACAACCTCGACGCGGAGAAGTCGGTGCTGGGCTCGATCTTCATCAAGCCAGCGGCATTCGACGAGATCGCGACGACCTTACAGGTCGACGACTTCTTCCTGCCCGTCCACCGCGAGATCTTCGAGGCCATGCTGGCGCTCGATGGGCGGCGGCAACCCATCGACGTCATCGCCGTCGCCGACGAGCTGAAGGTGCGCGGCATGCTGCCGCGGCTCGAGGGCGGCATGGCCTACCTCACCGAGCTGCACAACGGCGTGCCCACCGCCGAGAACAGCGCCCACTACGGGCGACTCGTCAAGGAGAAGGCCACGCTGCGGCGGCTCATCGCGGCGTGCGCCGAGGTACAGTCGAGCGCCTACGGCGACTTCGGCGAGTTCGAGGCCTTCCTCGACGACGCCGAGACCAAGATCTTCAAGGTCGCCCAGCAGAACCGGCGCGAGACCTACTCCGCGACGAGCGAGCTCATGGAGGAGGTTCTACACAACCTTGAGGTGCGCACGTCCGAAAGAAAGGCCGTGACGGGCGTACCCACGGGGTTCTCCAAGCTCGACGAGCTCACGGCGGGGCTGCAACGCGAGAACCTCGTCATCGTGGCGGCGCGCCCCGGCGGCGGCAAGACGTCGTGGGCCGTCAACGTCGCGATGCACGCGGCGCTCCACCAGAAGATCCCCGTGCTGATCTTTTCGCTCGAGATGTCGAAGTACGAGCTCATGGAGCGCATGCTCGCGGGCGAGGCGCGCATCGACTCGTCGAAGATCAAGCGCGGCTTCCTCGAATACGCCGACTGGAAGAACAAGATCCACCCCGCCTCGGGACGCCTGGCGGCGGCGCCCATCCTCATCGACGACTCGTCGGCGATCTCCATCATGGAGATCCGCGCCAAGGCGCGCCGGTTCCGCAGCGACCCTAAGTACTTCCCGCCGCCGCCGCTCGTCGCCGAGGGGGGCCACGCGCCGCAGCCGCCACTCGGCCTCATCGTCGTCGACTACCTGCAGCTCGCCCGGGGCTCGTCGTCACGTAAGGACGACAACCGCCAGCAGGAGATCGCTGACATCTCGCGCGGCCTCAAGGCCCTCGCGAAGGATCTCAAGATCCCCATCATCGCGATCTCCCAGCTCAACCGCGAGGTCGAAAAGCGGGAGCAGGGCAAGCCCAAGCTGTCTGACCTGCGCGAGTCGGGCGCCATCGAGCAGGACGCCGACCTCATCCTCTTCATCCACCGCGAGGACATGCAGGGCGGCGAGACGCCCGACGCGACGATGCCGACCGCCATCGCCGAGATCATCATCGGCAAGCACCGCAACGGCGGCACGGGCGCCGTCAAGATGACGTTCATCAAGGAGTACACGCGCTTCGAAAACTACGCCGACGATCCCGAGCCCGGCGGCTCTTGGGGCGATTAGGCCCGGCGAGTCTCGCGCTCACATGCCCGCCCCCGGCGCTCGATTTCAACGTGCGATCATCCTCGTCGCCGACGGCGTCGGTTGCGGGGGCGCGCCCGACGCGGACGCCTATGGCGACGCGGGCGCCGACACGCTGGGCAACCTGGCGCGCAAGCTGGGCGGCCTCGCGCTGCCGAGCCTGGGCGCGCTCGGGCTCGGGAACCTGACGGACATCGCGGGCGTGCCGCGCGTCTCTGCGCCCGCCGGCGCCTGGGGCGCCATGCGCGAGGCCTCGGCCGGTAAGGACACGATCACGGGCCACTGGGAGATGGCCGGCCTCGTCACCGAGCAGGCCATGGCGACGTTCCCGAACGGCTTTCCCGCGGCCATCACCGACAAGCTGCGCGCCGCCGCGGGGCGCGAGCTGCTCGGCAACAAGACGGCCTCGGGCACGGCCATCATCGAAGAGCTCGGCCCCGCGCACCTCGCGACGGGAGCGCTCATCCTCTACACGTCGGCCGATTCCGTGCTGCAGCTCGCCGCGCACGAGCAGGTCGTGCCGCTGCCCGAGCTCTACGCCATCTGCGAGAAGGCGCGCGCCATCGCCGATCGCAACCGCATCGGGCGCGTCATCGCGCGGCCGTTCGTCGGGACGCCGGGCGCCTTCAAGCGCACGTACAACCGCCGCGACTACGCCATGATTCCGCCCGCGCCGACGTTGTGTGACGTCGTGGCGACCGCCGGCCTGCCCACAGTGGGCGTCGGCAAGATCGGCGACATCTTCGCTGGACGCGGCATCGGCGAGTCGATCCACAGCGAGGGCAACGCCGACGGATTGCGGCTCACGCTCGAGACGCTGGCGCGCGCGCCGCGCGGCCTGCTCTTCGTCAACCTCGTCGACTTCGACATGGTGTACGGCCACCGCAATGACGCGTCCGGGTTCGCGCGCGCCCTCGCCGAGCTCGACGCCTGGCTGCCGGCGTTCCAGCGCGCGCTCGCGCCCGGCGACGCGGCCTTCATCACCGCGGACCACGGCAACGATCCGACGACGCCCGGGACCGATCACACGCGCGAGCGCGTGCCCCTCCTCGCCTTCGGCCCCGCCGTGCACCCCGCGCCGCTCGGCGAGCGCGCGTCCTTCTGCGATCTCGGCCAGACGATCGCCGCGGGCCTCGGCGTCCCCGCGCTCGCGCACGGCACGAGCTTCCTCGACGCGATGACGGGATGACGCGATGACCCGAGTCGTGACCCGACGTCGCCCCGTCGCGCCCCTCGCCGTGCCCGCGCTCATCGCCAAGAAGCGCAACGGGGGCGCGCTTGCCGACGCCGAGATCCGCGCCGTCATCGGCGGCGCCGTCACGGGCGCCATTCCCGAGTACCAGCTGGCGGCGCTGCTCATGGCGATCGTGTGGCGCGGCCTCGACGCGCGCGAGCTCGTGACGTGGACGGAGGCCATGATCGCCTCGGGCGAGCGTATGCGCCTCGGCGCCATCCCGGGCCGCAAGGTCGACAAGCACTCGACGGGCGGCGTGGGCGACAAGATCTCGCTCTGCCTCGCGCCGCTCGTCGCGGCCTGCGGCGTGCCCGTCCCCATGATGTCGGGGCGCGGCCTCGGCCACACGGGCGGCACGCTCGACAAGCTCGAGGCCATCCCAGGCTTTCGCACGGCGCTCGCGCCCGCGCAGTTTCGGCGCGTGCTGGCGCGCGCGGGGCTCGTGCTCGCCGGCCAGAGCGCACGCCTCGTGCCGGCCGATCGCCTCCTCTATGCCCTGCGCGACGCCACGGCGACCGTCGAGTCGATCCCGCTCATCGCGTCCTCGATCCTCTCGAAGAAGGTCGCCGAGGGCGCGGACGCCCTCGTGATGGACGTCAAGGTCGGGCGGGGCGCCTTCCTGCCGTCGCGCGCACGCGCGCGCTCTCTCGCGCGCACGCTCGTGACGCTGGGACGACGGCTCGGCCTGGAGGTGCGCGCGCTTCTGACGTCGATGGACGAGCCGCTCGGCCTCGAGATCGGCAACGCCAACGAGCTCGCCGAGGCTATCGCCGTCCTGCGCGACGAGGGGCCCGCCGACGTGCGCGCGCTGACGCTCCGCCTCGGCGCCGAGATGCTGCTGCTCGGGCGTGTCGCCGAGACGCGTGCCGAGGCGACCGCCCGGCTCGAGCGCGCGCTCGCCCGCGGCGAAGGCCTCGCGCGCCTCGCGCTGTGCGTCCGCCTGCACGGCGGTGACGCGCGCGTCGTCGACGACCCCTCCCGCCTGCCGCGCGCGCCCCGCAACCACGTCGTGCGCGCGCCGCGCGCGGGCGCCGTCACCGTCGTCGACGCGGGCGCCCTCGGGCGCGCGGCGACGCTCCTCGGCGCGGGCCGCCTGCGCAAGGAGGACCGCGTCGACCCCGGCGTCGGCCTCACGCTGCACGTCAAGCAAGGCGCGCGCGTGGCGCGCGGCGAAGCGCTGTGCACGATCCGTTACGCCGCCGAGGCGCGCCTCGACGCGGCTCTGCCGCAGGTCGCCGGCGCCTTCCGCCTCGGCGCGAGGGCCCCCGCTGCGGCGCCCCTCGTGCTGGAGACCATCGGCTGAGTGGAGTAACGTTGCGACCATGCGCCGCAAGTGCGAGGTCGCGACCTCGGCTACGAAGACCGCGGAGGAGGCGCGGCCGTCGTCACGCCCGCCGCCGAGGTGCGCAGCATGACGGCGGCCAACGGCAACGGCAACGGCGGCGGTGGCGGGTCGGCCTCGTGAAGCCCGCGGCGTCGCTCTTCGATCGCGTGCAGGGCGCGGCGCGCGCCGTGGCCGACCACCTCGACGGCGACGGGGCCAAGGTCGCCGTCGTGCTCGGCTCCGGGCTCGCGAGCATCGCCGGCGTCCTCGAGGGCCCGCGCTCGGCGCCCTACGCGTCGCTGCCCGGCTTCCCCGAGACCACGGTGGCCGGTCACCCGGGGCGGATCGTCGTCGGCACGATCGGCGGCCACAAGCTCCTCATGCTGTGCGGGCGCGTCCACGGCTACGAAGGCTATCCGGCCTCGGAGGTCGGCTTCGGCGTGCGCGTCGCCGCCGCGCTCGGCGCGCGCACGCTCGTCACGACCAACGCCTCGGGCGGCGTCGAGCCCACCCTCGCGCCTGGCGAGATCGTCGCGATCTCCGATCAGATCAACCTCACGGGACAGTCGCCGCTCACGGGCCCCAACGACGAGCGCCTCGGCCCGCGCTTCCTCGACATGACCGACGCCTACGCGCCCTCGCTGCGCGCCCTCGCGAAGACCGCCGGCCAGAGCTGCTTCGGCGCGCCGCTCCGCGAGGCCATCTACGCGGGCATGGCCGGCCCCGCCTACGAGACGCCCGCCGAGGTGCGCCTCTTGCGCACGCTGGGCGCCGGGCTCGTCGGCATGTCGACGGTCCTCGAGGTGATCGCGGCGCGGCACGCGGGCATGGCCGTGCTGGGCCTGTCGCTCGTCGCCAATCACGCCGCGGGCGTCACGGGCGAGCCGCTGCGCCACGAGGACGTCACGCGCGCGGCGGCCGCGGGGGCCGACGCCATGGGACGCCTCGTGAGCCGGATCGTCGCGGGCCTGCGGTGAGGAGCCGCGACGCCGCCGACGCCGAGCTGCTGACGGCCGCGCGGGCGACGCGCCGCCACGCGCACGCGCCCTACTCTCGCTTCGCGGTCGGCGCCGCCGTGCGCGACGAGCGCGGGCGCGTACACGTCGGGTGCAACGTCGAGAACGCCTCCTACGGCCTCACGACCTGCGCCGAGCGCAACGCCGTCGCCGCGGCCGTCGCCGCCGGGGCGCGCGCCGTGCGCGCCGTCGCCGTCGTGACGCCCACGCGCCCGCCCGGATCGCCCTGCGGCGCCTGCCGCCAGGTCCTCGCCGAGCTCGGCGACGCGCGCACGCGCGTGCTCCTCGCCGGCCCCGCGGGCGCCGCCGAGGCGACGACGCTCGGGCGCCTGCTGCCCCGCGCCTTCTCGCTGCGCGCGCGAAAGTGACCTTCGGCCGCGACGCCTACTCGGCAGGCGCGGCAGGCGCCTTCTTCGGGGCCGGCGGCAGGGGCTTGCCCTCGATCTTCGCGGCGTTGTCGCGCGCCGTCTGCACGAGCTCGGCGCGCGACTCCATGTAGTCGCCGGCCGCGTTGAGGAAGTCCTCGAGATCGAGCTGCTTCTTGCCCTTGCGCGACCGGCGCGCGCAGTAATCCCAGGCCTGAAGCTGTCGCTGATCCTCCTCGTACAGCTTCTTGGCGTTGGCCTTGAAGGTCTTCGAGGGCGCCGCCTTGGCGTTCTTGTCGACGTTCTGGACGAGCGGGCCGCACTGCTCGCGCACGCGCGTCATGAACTCGAGCGCGCTGCCCTTGCACGTGTCGGCCAGGTACTCGAGCACCGCCTGGATATCCTTCTTCTTGTCGAGGTCTGGGATGGCGCACGCGAGGAACTTCTCGAAGGCCACTGACTCCGGGGTCGCCTCGGGCGAGAAGGCCCCGCCCACCTCCTGGATCGTCTGGTCGATGTCCTTGGTGGCGCCCCGCCCCTTGATCTTCTCGGCGTAGACCTCGAGGCCCGTCTGCATGCGCGGCAGCGCGCCCACGTACTTCTCGAGCGGTGGCTTGAGCTCGGCGGGCATGTCGCCCACGAGAGCGCCCAGCGTGCCGCGCGCGCGCTCGAGCTTGGGCACGCACTCCGTCGTGAGGTGGTCGGAGAAGGTCTTTTGCTGCGTGAAGTAGGCGGCCTCGATCTTCTGCTGGATCTGGTTGGCGGAGGCCAGCATCCCCACGTCGACGTCGCTGCCGAACGCGCAGCTCCAGAAGGCGCCCATCTCCGTCTTGTCGCGCTCGGCGAAGCGGCCGGCCGCGTCGAGCACGGCCTGCGCCGCGAGGGCCTTCTCCCGCTGCTGTTTCCACCAATAGCCACCCGCGCCGAGCGCTGCGACGAGCACGACGCCGAAGACGGCGCGCTTTCGCTTCTGGGCCGCGGCTCGGTCGGCGATGAGGCGCTGGTACTCGTCCATTCCTGGAGGGGATCCCATCGACATGCGGGTGTCGCAGAAAACCTCAGTTCGGCGCCAAAATCAAGCGCCGGACGCCCTCGCCCACGAGGTCATCTCTTGGAGCCGACCTGCTTGGCGAAGAGCGACCAAGAGCGCAAGTAGTCGATGGCCATCTGGAGCTGATAGTCGTCGAGGTGCTGGCGCGTCGCCGCCTTGTCGCCCTGCTCGTTGCGCAGCCGCTTGCGCAGATCGCGCTCGCGCGGCAGCTCGGCCTCTTCGGGATCGGGCGCGGGCGCCGTCGCCTCGACGACGACGTCGGGCGTGATGCCCTGCCCCTGGATCGAGCGCCCGCTCGGCGTGTAGTAGCGCGCCACCGTGAGCTTGAGGCCGCACGGCTTGGCGCCGCAGCCGTCGAGATCGATGACCGTCTGCACGGACCCCTTGCCGAACGTCTGCGTGCCGAGGATGACGGCGCGCCCGTGATCCTGCAGCGCGCCCGCGACGATCTCGGCGGCCGAGGCCGTCGCGCCGTCGACGACGGCGACCATGGGGAACCCGAGCCACGTGCCGCGCGAGTGCGCCTTGGCCTCGTCCATGAC
>DATKFB010000462.1:0-3539 GCA_035544435.1 Polyangia bacterium | reverse complement strand
CCCACGGCGGCGCCCGTGCTCGGGTGGCACGTGAGGCACTTCGAGTCGTCGAGCTGCGCCGCCATGCCCGTGTCGGTGCTGCGCTTGTAGGGCTTCGTCCAGTCGACGTCGTCATGACATGAGCCGCACACCGTGCGCGACTGGTGCGCGAAGGCGAAGCCGCCCTGGGCGGGCGCCGGCAGCGGCCCCGCGCCGTCGGGATCGCCGTGGCACTTGCCGCAGGCGACGACGCCCGAGCGCGACGTGTCGTCGGTGGCTTGCTGCGTAGGCGTGAGGGCCGAGTAGCCCTTGGCGCGCGGCATGGGGAACGACAGGCTCGGCCAGGCCGAGAATTGTTCGTTCGAGAAGTCGTCGGGGTGCGCGCCGCCCACGACGTAGGGCTTGGGCGTCGCCGTGTAGTTGCGCGTGCCGTCGGCGTTCGTGCCGATACCCAGCACCGACGGCAGGTGTCCGCCGTCGTGGATCTTGTGGATGAGGACGTTGAACTGGATCGTGACGGGCGTCGCGTCGTTCGCGTCGGTGCTGCCGTCGTCCTCGGCCCCCGCGGTGTGGCACGTCACGCACAGCTTCGTGTCGCGGTAGACGCCGCCGTGCGCCTGCAGCGTCACGTGGCACGAGTTGCAGTTGCCGAGCGCCACGACCTCGCGCGGCTCGAGCGTCGTCGCCGAGGCGCCGAGCAGGAAGTCGCGCGTGTCGGAGCCCACATCGGGCGCGCTCGTGACGCCGATCTGGTACGTGCGAAAGGCGCTGAGCGCGAGCGTGTACGTGCCGTGCTGGAGCGGCTGTCCCGTGAGCTCGCCGTCGGTGAACTTCGTCGTGTCGTAGAGCGGCGCGCCGTAGGTGCCGGGCAGGGGGCTCGCGAACTTGTACGTGTACGAGCCGTCGGGGTTGCGCGTCGAGCGCGTCGCGACGTCGGCGAAGGTCAGTTGGTCGCGCGCCGCGGGCAGCACGCGCTGGTAGCCAGATGTCGGGCCCGCGATCCAGATGCCGATCCGGTTGAGCGATGCGAGCGGCAGATCGACCCCCGCGCTCGTGCGCACCGTGAAGGTCGCCGCTACCGTGTCGCCGATCTCGAAGGTGCCGTTCTCGTCCGAGCCGCCCGCGAGCGACACGATCTTGACGACGAGGCCCGGCAGCGCGTCCGTCGTCGCGAGCACGTTCGTGGGCGGGATCGGATCGGGCGAGACCGTCTGCACGGTCCCGTCCGAGCACGTGACGACCTTGAGGCCAGCGTCGCTCACGCCGACGCTGCAAGACGTGCCCGCGTCGCCGTTCTGCACGGTGACCGAGGTGCCGTCGGCGCACGTGATCGTGCGCGCGCCGCCGCCGTCGGGCGTCGTGATCGTGCACGCCGCGGTCGGCTTGGCGTTCTGCACGGTGACCGACGTGCCGTCGCTGCACGAGATCATCTGGGCGCCGCCGTCGAGGGCGTGCACCGAGCAAGTGGCGCCGGCGCTGCCTGCGGGCCCGCGCGGCCCCGTGCAGGCGGCGAGTGCCGCGGCGAACAAAATGGCGAGCGCTGGGACAGAACGCATGGGCGCCTCCGAGGATCGAGAAGTTACAGGTGGCATGAAAGACACATGGGGTTGCGGTTGATTTCGTCGCGCGGGTGGTGGCTCGCCCAACCATTGGGGTGGGGATCGCCGCCGACGCCGCCCTCCTGGTGGCACTTCACGCAGTTCGACTTCGCGCCCTGGTCGTGGCACGACGCACACGAGGCGATGTCCCGGCGCGCGAGCGTGGCGTGCGAGTTCGGCGACCCGGGGAATGAGAAGTCGGGCGGGTGCGGGCTGCGCGGGCTTGGGGCCTGGGTCGTGAGGTTCTGCGCCGCGTGGCAGGCCACGCAGAAGCTCTCGCCGTGGCAACGCTGGCACAGGCTCTCGTCGGCGCGCGCCTCGACGGCGTGACGGCTCACGTAGTCGAACCGGTGGATGAAGTCGGCCGTGACGTTCTCGGGCTGCTTGATCTCGATGGGCCGCGCGACGGTCTTGGCGTGGCAGTCGGCGCAGAACGTCTGGTCGTGACACTGCGCGCAGCCCTCGGCGGCGGCGCGCGCCTGGGCGCCGTGCTCGCGCACGAAGTCGCCCTGGTGCGAGAACAGCGAGACCGGCAGCAGCGCGAACTTCTTGAGATCGACGTGGCAGCCGCTGCACTGGCCGGCCGTGAGCTCGACGGCGTGCTCGTGGCACGAGGTGCACGTGCTCATGGGCGGCACCGTCGACTCGCCGCGCACGAGCTCGGGCAGCTTGAGGTGGCAGCGCGTGCAGTCCTCCTTGACGCGATCGATGTGGTCGGCGTGCGACAGGCGCAGCGTGCGCTCGACGTTGGCGTAGGTCGCGGGGTGTTCCGGGTCGCGGTGGCAGAAGGCGCAGTCGTTCGCGGCCTTCTTCTCCTTGTGGCACTCGAGGCACTTCGACTCGGGAGGCAGGTAGCGCGCCTCGAGGTTCTTCGCGTCGTAGATCTCCTCGTGGCAGGAGAGGCACGCGATGCCCGCACGCGCGTGCGTCGAGTGCGCGAAGCGAATGTCGTCCGCCTCGCGCGGCCGCGCCGTGTCGGGACCGGCCACGCGCGCGCAGCCGAGCGCCGCCGCCACGACGGCGACGAGCGCCAGCCGCCATACGTACGTCGGCTTCCTCATGGCGTCACCGCCACGACCCTGCGGATCTCCGTCGACAGCTGGTACACGAGCTTGGCCATGCCCTCGAAGCGCTCCTCGGCGAACGGCGTGACGCTGCCGATGCCCGTGAGGACGGCGCGCCAGCGCGGGTGGAAGCTCCACGCGAGCGTCGCGGCCGCGTTGTACGAGCGTCGCTCGCCGTTGACGTCGCCCGCGAAGAAGTAGATGGCCGCGTCGGCGGTCGCGACGAGGACCGGGGTGAGCCGCACGACGCCGAAGGCGCGCGCCGTCGTGTAGCCCGAGGCGCCCGACGCGCCCGTGGCCATGCCCGGCGAGGCGCCCGTCGCGTACGCCGTCGTCGAGCCGCTCGGCAGATCGAGGCGCCTGCTCTCGGCGCCCAGCGTCGCGCGGCCCTCGCACAGCGTGCCCGTGAGCTTGGCCGTCGCGTCCTGCCCCGTGCCGTCGCCGTCGACGATGACGTGGTAGTCGGCCTGCAGCCGCAGGCGCGGCAGGATCCGGAGGTAGAGGAAGCCGCCGGCCTCGTCGTGCGACTCCTGCGAAAACACCGAGAAGATCGAGTTCCGCGGCAGGAAGATGTCGGGCGCCGTGCGGCGGTATTCACCCGTGACCTCGACGCGGCGGCCGAGCTGCGCGCTCGCCGACACGTTGGCCTCGCCGAGGCGCTCGTCGGGCAGGCTCAGCAGCGCGAAGCCCGTGAGCCACACGGGCCAGGCCTGCGAGGGCACGAAGCGTGCGTCGAGCGCGAGATCGCGACGCGCGATCTCGCCGTGGTCGAGGACCTGCAGGAACGACACGCCCGCCTCGGTGCCGAAGGCCGGCCGCACGAACAGCCGCCCCGCGACGAGGGCGTCGCCGCGGTCGGCCGCGAACCGCGGCGTCACGGGCACGCCTCCCTGCGCCG
>DATKFB010000461.1:0-4362 GCA_035544435.1 Polyangia bacterium | reverse complement strand
GCCCGGGCGCTTGCCGGGACGCGCTCGCTCGCTGCGCTCGCATCGAGCCCCAGTAACTCGCGGTGCCGCCGTCGCCGAGTAGCATCCGCACGCTCTGCGAAAAAGGCTCGGCGACGGGCCACGGTCTCCCCTGTTCGCAGGTCAACGGATGCCACTCATCGCCGGAAGCCCAAGTGGCACAGCTCGAGACAACGAGAGACCGCGGTCCCGGCGCCGAGCTACAAGCGGCGGACAGCGGCCATTTTGTCGCAACGTGGAAGCCGCGCGGTAGCTGACGCGAGCTGGCGCGTCGCAAGCACCCGGGCTCGATGCGAGCGTAGTGAGGGAGCACGAGCGAGGCTAGAGCTCGAGCCCGTCGAGGTCGCCCTTCTTCGAGGCCTTCTTCTTGCTGTTGCTCTCCTTCTCTGGCGCGGCGGCGGCAGAGGACGAAGAGGAGCTGGAGCGCCCGTTGACGTCCGCGGGCGTCGGGGCCTTGACGGGGGGCGGGACGACGATGTCGGCGTGCTTCTCTTCGTCGCCTGGCTTCTTGACCTCGTGGCCCGTGAGGCGGTCGATGATGTTGTCGTTCGAGTCGCGCCCGTGGTCGCTCTTCTCGGTGACGGCGTCGACGAGCGAGTCGGTGTGCGGACCGCCGGGGTTCACGACCTTGCGGCGCTCGTTGAGCCGACGCTGGACGTCGTTGTCGAGGAGGACGAGGCAGAAAACGCCGTAGAACTCCGAACGGTCGACGAGCCTGAGGCGGTCGCCGCCGGCGCTCCACTCGAAGTGGTCGAGGACGTGGCGGACGCCGCCCTTGACCTTCTCGTCGCGGTAGACTTCCTTGGCGCGGCCGTACTTGGCCTCCATGCTCTTGCCGAAGTCCTGGAAGGTCTTGCCCTCGAGCGCGTCTTTGTTGAAGGCGAGGAACATCTTGTAGAGGCCGTCCTCGAAGAAGAAGAAGTAGCGTGTCCAGACGTCTTCCTTCGTGACGACGACGGCCTCGCCGGTGTTCTGCTCGAACTCGGGGCCGATGATCGACACGTCCCAGCCCGACTTGTTGCCCTCGAATTTCGTGTAGCTCTTCTTGACGGCGCTGGTCTCGCGCAACATCTCTTCGCGAATGCGCGTCTGCTTGCCCGGGTCCTGCTTGGCCTGGTCGACGCGCGCCTGGTACTTCTTCTCGATCTGCACGTCGACGAGCTTCTCGACGTCGTCGGGCTTCATCCCCCACTTGAAGGTTCCGGCCTTGGGGTCGCCGAGGCGCACGGCTTTGAGCTTGTTCACTTCCTCGACGCTCGCCGCCGGGGCCGCGTCCTCGCGACCCTTCTTGGCCTTGCCCTTCGAGAGCGCCGCGGAGCTTTGGAGCGCCACGACCGCGCCAAGGGCCGACGCGACCAGAAACGTGCCGAATGTCCTCATCAGATACTCCTCCTCTTGGGCCAGTACTCCTCCTCTTGGGCCAGATTCCCGGGGAGAGAGGGCAACTTAGCACAATCGAAACGTCAGCGCGTGGCGCTCTGCGGGGGTTGGGCGGCGTGCCCGGCCAGCGCGGGCCCACCCACGGCGCCGGGCGGCGCCGCCGCGGTCTTGGCCTCGGACTCGTCGTCGGTCTGGACGGTTTTGTCGGGCGGCGCGTCGTTGATCCAGTCGTCGCCGATCTTGGTGGGGTGATAGCTCTCGGCGCGACCCGTCTGGAGGTCCGCCGCGGGCGTTTGCGAGTACATGGCGCGTTCGCCGGGCCCCGAGTAGTCGATCCAGAAGGCCGAGCGGTCCTTGCGGACGTCGAGGTGGACGAAGGACGAGTTCGGGTAGTAGCCCACGCCGACCTTCTTCATGTTGCGTCGCAGGTAGTCGCGCAGCTCGGTGTTCTTGACGCCCGCCACGCGGAAATCGCACGCGAGGCCCTTCATGTGCGGGCTGCGCGGGTTCTTGGCGACGGTCGGGCTACGGTAGCCCGAGACGACCTCGAGGCGCTGGCCCGGCCAGTGGCGGCCAGTCTGGTAGAGGAGGCGGACGAGGCGCGGGTTCATGGCATGCTGCTTGTTCGTGTAGTGGCAGCGCAGGAACCGATCGAAGTGCTTCTGAAACCCTTTCGGCGGCCGGCCCTGCATGTCCCGCTGGCGGAGCGTGAAGGTGTCGCGGTGGTTGAGGTGAAAGAGGACGACGGTCGTCGTGCGGGGTTTCTTGGGACCCTTCTTCTGACCTTTCTGCGGGCCTTTCACCGACGACTTCGTCCCTCCCTTCGTGGGTCCCTTCGCCAAACCCTTCGTCGACCCTTTGAAGGTCGGTGCGGTGCCGGCCGGCGCGGTCGCGGGCGGCGCCGCGACGCCCGGCGGCAGGTAGTGCGAAGGCTGGGGCCCGGCATCCGCCGCATGAGCGAGCGAGCTCGCCAGGGCGAGCGCCGTCGCGAAATAGAAGCCGAGCGGGCGAGTGACCAACGACAAACCCATCGTGCGGTGCGCGGGTCGAGAGCCCGCGACCCATCAATCATGGTCGATGTTACGAGGGTGACGCCAATTTCTTCGTCAGGCGCGCCACGAGATCGAGCGCGGCCCGGGGCGACAAATCGTCGGGATCTACGGCGCGCAGGGCCTCGATCACCTCGGCGGCGGCGCCCGCGGGGACGCCAATGGGCGCCGGAGGAGCAGCAGCGGGCAGTGGGCCGCCGAAGGCGAGGCCGAGCTGGGGTGCCGGCGCGGCGCTCGCAGGGACCACGGGGTGCGGAACCTCGGCGCCGCGCGCGCCGCCCTCGGACTCGAGGGTGCGCAGGATGTCGCGCGCGCGGTCGACTACGCTGGGCGGCAGGCCCGCGAGCTTGGCGACCTCGACGCCGAACGAGCGGCTCGCTCCGCCCGGGGCGAGCTTGCGCAGGAAGACCACCTCGCCCTTCCATTCGCGCGCAGCGACGCTGACGTTGCGCACGCGCGCGTGCAGGCCGGCTAGCGCCGTGAGCTCGTGGTAGTGCGTCGCGAAGAGCGTCTTGGCCCCCACGCGGTCGTGCAGGTGCTCGGCGACGGCCCAGGCGATCGAGACGCCGTCGTAGGTCGAGGTGCCGCGGCCGATCTCGTCGAGGACGATGAGGCTCCGCGAGGTGGCGTAGCGCAGGATGTGCGCCGTCTCGCGCATCTCGACGAGGAACGTCGACTCGCCGCGCGCGAGGTTGTCGCCCGCGCCCACGCGCGTAAAGACGCGATCGCAGACGCCCAGGCGCGCCGCGCGCGCCGGCACGAACGACCCCATCTGCGCGAGGATCGCCGTGAGCGCCACCTGCCGGATGAGCGTCGACTTGCCGGCCATGTTGGGGCCCGTGACGATGAGGACCTGCTCGCCCGCCTCGTCGAGGCGAACGTCGTTGGGGACGAAGCTGCCCGCGGGCACGACGCGCTCGACGACCGGGTGCCGGCTGTCGGCGAGCTCGATGACGCCGGACTCGTCGACGAGGGGCCGGCAGTAGGCTCCGCGGTGCGCGACCTCGGCGAGCGAGGCCAGCGCGTCCGCGGCAGCGACGCGCGCCGCCAGGGCCAGCAAGCGGTCGGCGACGGCGGCGATCTCGTCGCGCGCGTGCGTGAAGATCTCGAGCTCGAGGGCCACGCGGCGCTCGTCGGCCGTGAGGATCTTCTGCTCGAACTCGGCGAGCTCGGGCGTCCCGAAGCGCTCGGCGTTCGCGACCGTCTGCTTGCGCGTGTAGTCCGCGGGCAACGACTTCGCGAGGCGGCTGCGCGTGATCTCGATATAGTAGCCGAAGACGTTGTTGAGCTTGACCTTGAGCGACGGGATCCCCGTACGCTCGCGTTCGCGCGCCTCGATGGCGGCCAGTTGCTCGCGGCCGCCGCTCGCGATGGCGATGAGCTCGTCGAGCTCGTCCGAGACGCCCGCGTTGATGTAGCCGCCCTCCTTCGTGAGCGCGGGCGCGTCGCCGCGCAGCGTGCGCGTGAGGCTCTTGGCGACGTCGACTGCGAGATCGTCGCCCACGCGCAGGAGATCGTCGTCGGCCGCGGAGCCCGGCACCTCGCCAGCGCGCGCTTCGTCGAGCGCCGCCACGAGCGCGGGCAGGCTCGCGAGCGAGCGGCCCAGCACGGCGAGGTCGCGCGGCGTCGCCACGCCGAGGCGCGCGCGCCCCACGAGGCGCTCGAGGTCGGCGATCTCGGACAGGTGCTTGCGCGCGCGGTCGCGCGCGGCGTGCGCGCTCACGAGCCGCTCGACGGCGTCCTGGCGGCGGCGGATGGCGGCGACGTCGACGAGCGGGAACAGCAGCCAGCGCCGCAGGAGACGCCCGCCCATCGCCGAGCGCGTCTCGTCGATGACGTCGAGGAGCGAGCCCGCGCGCCGGCGGTCTTGCATCGACTCCGTGAGCTCGAGGTGAGCGCGCGCCTGCTCGTCGAG
>DATKFB010000460.1:0-6104 GCA_035544435.1 Polyangia bacterium | reverse complement strand
TTGGGCACGTCGAGCACGAACGGGCGCAGCTCCTTGAGGATCGCGCCCAGCACGCCGCCGCCTGCCGAGATGGGCGCCTCCGTGATGTGCGGCGACTCCGTGCAAAGTTCCTTCACCTTGAGATGCTCGCCCGCCTCGTCGAGCCACAGCAGCGCGCACGCGTGCAGGCCCAGCGACGTGCGCAGGAGCTCGAGGTTGTAGAAGAGCTGCTGGTGGATGGTCTGGATCGAGCCCTGCGAGAGCTTGACCTCCTCTTCCTCGCGCGTCCTCACGCGGCTGTCCGTCGAGAGCGCCGTCGAGATGAGGCGGAAGTCGCGCGCGTCCTGCCGCATCGACGCGACCTCGTCCTCGACCCGGCGCAGGTGCTCGCGGCGCTGCCGTGCCACCTCGGCGTGCAGGAAGACGACGTTGAGCAGCGCGAACACGCCGATGAAGCCCGCGTGGCTGGGGAACGCGCCGGCGTGCTCGGGGGGCACCGTGGGTCCGAAGGCCAGCACCGCCTCGAAGCCGATGGCCGCCGCCGCGAGCGGCAGCCCGACCGCGAGGCGGTGGAACGTCACGAGGAAGCTCACGACGGCGTAGACGAGCGGGTAGACCGGGGAGGCGACGCCTCCCGACATCGCGAGCAGCACGTAGATCGCCGTGAGCAGCACGAGCCCGAGCTCGACGTCCGAGACCGCCTCGCGCCGCGGCGTGCGGCGCCGCTCGCTCGTGCGCACGCGCGCCGCGATCTTGAGCGCGAGCAGCGCCGTGAGCAGCGTCGCCGCGGCCGCGCGGCGCAGGTCGGCGCCCGGGAGGCGGAGGTCGGGAAACCACCCGCGCCAGAGCAAGACGACGAAGCCGCCACAAAGCGCGAAGGCGAACGTCGCGCGAAAGGCGCGTCCGATCTGGAACGCGATGCGCTGCCCGAGCGGCGCGCGACTCACCGGCTGCGCCTCGGCGCGGACGGAAACACGGACGGCGGCTTGGCAGCGCCCGCCTGCGGCGTGAGATCGACCACGATCTCGCCCGGCCGCACCCAGCCGAGCTCGGCGCGCGCGACGCGCTCGATGGCCTCGGGGTCGGTCCGAAGCGCGTCCGCTTCCCGCGCGAGACGATCGTTTTCGGCGGCGAGCTGTGCGTTACGCGCGCGCAGCGCTTGCAGATCGCGGCGCAGGACCAGCGTCCGTGCCAGCCCCGAGCGCGCGTACACGTGGTACGGGATGTAGCCGAGCGCGAGCATCACCACGGCGGCGCCGGCCGCCCGCCCCACCCATGTCCTGGTTTCTCGGCGCATGCGTACTCCGGGAGAGACCCAGTATCGGGTCGGCCCGCGAGCGCGTCCAATTTCGTGACAACGACCGAAACCCGCGGAATTACTGGCGAGCGTAGCGCGGCAGCGAGCCGAACCCCGTCAAACAGCCGGCGGCGCCCAGCGTAAGACGATGAGCGTGCAGTCGTCCGTGCGGACGCCGCCGCGGCGACGCTCGACGGCCGCCAGTATCTCCTGGCAGAGCGCAGCGACGGGAACACCCGCGTAGGCGCGCGCGAGGTCGGCGAGCGCAGCCTCGGCCGCCGGCGCGTCGGGCCAGGATTCGCTCACGCCGTCCGAGTAGGCGAGCAACGTGTCGCCGCGCATGAGCGTGCGCTCGCCCTGCGTGAAGGCGCCCGCCGCGAAGAGGCCGATGCCCGGGCCCCCCTCGTGGAGCGAGTCCGTCTTGCCGTTGGCGTGGACGAGGAGCGGAGGTGGGTGGCCCGCGTTGATGAACGTGAGCCGCCCCGACATCGGATCGAAGCGTCCGAGAAAGCAGGTCGCGTACCGATCGGACGGCACGTTCTCGAAGAAGGTGGCGTTGATGCGCGTCGCGGCCTCGTCGAGCGCCGGGTCCTGCCAGTGGGCGTGTACGGCCGCGCGCAGCGCCGCCATGAGCATGGCCGCGCCGAGGCCCTTGCCCGACACGTCGGCGACGGCCAGCGAGAGCGCGCGCCCGTTCCAGTGGAAGTCGTGGTAGTCGCCGCCCACCGATTCGCACGAGCGGCTCTCGCCGAAGAGCTCGCAGCCCGCGACGCGCGGCGCGTCCTTCGGCAGGATGCTGCGCTGGATCTCGGCCGCTGTGCGCATCTCGCCGTCGAGCCGCTGCTTCTCGGCGTTCTCCGCGAAGAGCTTGGTGTTCTCGATCTTCGATGCCGCGATGTTCGCGAAGGCCGTGAGGATCTGCAGGTCGTCCTCGTCGAAGGCGCGATCGAAGTCCTGCGTGTCGGCGTAGATGAGGCCGATGACCTCCTCGTGGGTGCCCTCGCGCGGCGGCAGCCACAGCGGCGCGCAGATCGCCGAGCGGATGCTGGCGCCCATGATGCTCTTCCGTCCGCGCAGTCCGGCGTCTTCGGCGATGTTGGGCACGAGCAACGCGAGGCGTTGTTGTACGACGCGTTTCGCGATGGCGCGGCTGACCTTCGTGATGGGCTGACCCGTGCGGCTGCGCGAGGCGCGCACGACGGGGTCGGCGCCCGACTCCAGCATGACGATCGCCGACCGCTGCACCGGGATGGCCTCGAAGATGACGTCGAGCACCTGCTCGAAGATCTCCGGGAGCGTCTTCTGGCCGAGCAGCGCCGCGCTGGCCTTGCTGAGCAGCTGAAAGACGCGCGACTGCCGTCCGGGATCGCCCGCGCCGACGGCGTGGTCGGTGATGCGCGCGTGCAGGTCCTTGATGCGGTAGGCCTGCGCGCCGTCGAGCGCCCCACCCTCGACCGTCTCGTCGGAGGCGCCCGAGGAGAACACGAGCCGGCTGTCGCCGAGCGAGATGAGGTCGCCGTCGGCGAGCCGGTGCTCGCCCACGACGCGCTGACCGTTCAGGAACGTACCGTTCGTGCTGCCGAGATCGACGATGTAGAAGCCGTCGATGCGCTGCTCGACCTCGGCGTGCCGGCGCGAGAGCCGGTAGTCGGCCAGGAAGACGTGGCTCTCCTCTCCCCGCCCTATGACCATGCGGCCGTCCGTCATCGGAACCCGGCGGCGGGGTCCGTTCGTCGACTGAACTTCAATCTCTGGCATGGCGCTCGGGTGTGCCCCCCTTCGTACCACGGCGCCCTGCTCCTCGTCAGCAGGGAGACGCAAGAACCGCCCGTGTCCCTTCAGCAACACATTTCCGGAGGCCCCGGATGGCTTACGAGCGCCGGGCCACCTCAATCGTGCGTGTCCATTTCTTGTATTGTTGTCCACTAGCCTGGGTCTGGCCGCCCCGAAAACCAGGGCCGAGGGCTGTAAGGTCGATCGCTGAACGCGCCGCGGGCGCGTCATCGCCGCCGGGGCGAGGAGACCCCGTCGAGCGGCGCGGGACAAACCTCGCGCAGCTTGCAGCCGTGACACGCGGCGCCGCGCCAGACGCGTTCGTAGAGCTCCTGCACGCGATCGAGGAGGAGGTCGTCGGCGGTCGCGAATCCGAGCTCGAAGTTGCGGCGCCCCGTGCCCTTGGCGCCCAGGCCCGCACCCGTCCAGTTCGCGCTGCCGAGGTAGAGAAACCCGCCGTCGACGACGACGGCCTTGAAGTGAACGCGCGGGCAGGCGCGGAGCGCGAGCGCGCGCTTGAGCCGAGGGTGACGCGCGAGCTCGCGCGCGAACGGACCCGACGGCGGCGATGCGTGAAGGATGCGCAGCTCGACGCCCTGTCCCGCGAGCTCGTCGAAGACGGCCAGAATCGACCGATAGCTGCGGGTCGGGCGCGCCGTGCGGCGGCGGCCGGGCGCGGCGCGGTGGTCCTCGACCATGAGCTCCTTCAAATTCGCCGTCGCGATCCAAATGCTGCGCCGCGCCTCCATGACGGCGCGCACGACGTGCTCGTAGTGGCCGCGCCCACCGACGAATCGGACGGCGATGGAGCGGTGCGGCTCGACGAAGTCCACCGCGGAGGTTAGCTGTCGCCCTCGGCGGCGGCAACCTCTCCGCCGGGCGAAGGCGTAAGCGCGAGGGTGAGCGGCGCGGGCTTGGTCCTCGCCTCGAGCTTCCGCGGCACCAGGGGTCGCTGATCGATCATCGTGAGCTCGACCACTTCTTTCTTCCCCTTGGCGTCGAGGCTCGCGAGCATGCGCGCCGAGGGCACGACGCGCGTGTCGAAGGTCGCGATCGTGCCGTTGTAGGCGCCCACGGCCTGGCCGAGAGAACGGCCCAGATCGGCCAGCTTCTCGGCGAGCGTCGCGACGCGCTCGTGCAAGCGTCGCCCCTCCTCGCTGATGCGCTGGGCGTTCTCGGCCATGCGCTCCTCGCGCCAACCGGCGCTCACGGCGCGCAGCAAGCCGAGCAGCGTCGTCGGCGTCGCGATGAGGACATTCTGCGCGAAGCCCTCCTCGATGAGCCCGGGCATCTGCTCGAGCGCGACGCTGTAGAACGTCTCGCCCGGCAGGAACATGACGACGATCTCGGGTGCGACGTCGAACTGCTCCCAGTAGTTCTTCGCCGAGAGCTTGAGGACGTGCGCGCGCACCTGCTGCGCGTGGTGGCGCAGCTTTGCGCCGCGCTCCTCCTCCGTCGTCGCCTCCTGCGCCTCGAGGTACGCGCCGAGCGGAGCCTTGGCGTCGATGACGATGTTGCGGCCGCTCGGCAGGCGCACGACCATGTCGGGCCGCAGCCGCCCGTCCTCCGTCGTGACGCTCGCCTGCTCGTGGAAGTCGCAGTTCTCGAGCATGCCGGCCATCTCGACGACGCGCCGGAGCTGCAGCTCGCCCCAGCGGCCGCGAACGGCCGGCGCGCGTAGCGCGTTCACGAGGTTGCCCGTCTCGGCGCGCAGCTTCTCCTGAGTCGCCGACATCATCTTCACCTGCGTCGTGAGCTCGCCGTAGGCCTGGCCGCGCGCGCTCTCGAGCGAGCGGATCTGCTGGTCGACCTTCGCGAGCGACTCGCGCACGGGCCCGACGACCGCCTCGATGGCCTTCTGTCGCGCCTCGAGATCGCTCGCGCCTTCGCGGCGCACCGCGCCGAGGCGCTCGGTCGCGAGCGCGAGGAAGCCCTCGTGGCTGCTGTGCAGCGCCTCGGCCGCCAGCGCCTGGAACGTGTTCGAGAGCTGCGTCTTCGCGTCGTCGAGCAAGGCGCGTTGTTCGACGAGGCTGCGCGCCAGCTCCGACGCGCGCGCGTTGGCCGCGGACTTCTCGCTGTCGGCGATGCGCCGCGCCGCCTCGAGGCCGTTGGCGCGCGCCTCGGACTCGCGCGCCTGGTCGGCGAGCGTCTCGGCGCGCGCGCCCGCGGCGCTCGCGCGCTTCTCGGCGTCACGCAGCGCGAGCTCGGCCCTGGCGCGAGCCCGCCCGGCGCCCGCGACCCATCCCAGCATGCCCGCCAGCCCGCCAATTCCCAGCGCGACCACGCCGACCGCGAAGAGCGAGAGCTCCATGAGCCGCCATACTATCCACCTGTTCAGGTCCCCGCAAGAAAATCACCTCCGCGTCCTGCGACTCGAACTTTTTCAAGTCGTTATGGACTCAGGGCCGTTGCCTGCGGACACTGTGACGCCAAAGGGATCACCGGTGGCAGAGGGCGACATCAGTCAGCGCAAGGCGGACCACATCGCGATCGCGGCCTCGGGCGAGGCGGACTTCCGGCGCCCGACGCTGCTCGACGATGTCCACCTCGTCCACACGTCGTTGCCCGAGCTCGCGGCCGACGAGATCGACCTCGGCACCGAGCTTTTGGGACGCGCCATCCGCGCGCCGATCATGGTGACGGGCATGACGGGGGGCACTCCGGCCGCCGCCGAGATCAACCGCGCGCTCGCGGCCGCTGCCGCCGACGCCGGCATCCCTTTTGGGCTCGGCAGCCAGCGCGCCATGCTCGTGAGGCCCGAGACTACGGCGACGTATCAGGTGCGCGCCGTGGCTCCCGACGTCTATCTGTTCGCGAACCTCGGCGGCGTTCAGCTCGCGCAGATGCCCGTCGACGCCGTCAAGGAGGTCGTGCGCGCCGTCGAGGCGAACGCGCTCTGCGTCCACCTCAACCCGGCTCAGGAGCTGGCGCAACCCGGGGGCGATCGCGACTTCCGGGGCGTCATCGACGCGATCGCGCGCGCCGTCGAGGGCGTGGGCGTGCCCGTCATGGTGAAGGAGACGGGCTGCGGGATCTCGCCGGCCGTCGCGCACCG
>DATKFB010000459.1:0-4858 GCA_035544435.1 Polyangia bacterium | reverse complement strand
CGCCCTACCACCACCCCGCTCGCTTCGCGAGGCCTCGGCCGGTCCCCCTCACTCTTCGCGGCGAAGCCGCGCTCCGCTCGCGACTCCTAAGTAAGCATCAGGGACTTGAGGCCGCCGACCGAGAAGCGGACGAGCAGGCTGGAGCGCAGGACGTTCTCGACCTTGCCGCGGCCGTACTCCGCGTGCGAGATGATCTCGCCCGCCTTGTAGCGCTCCTTCGGGTCGAAGTTGCGCACGTCGGCCGCGGCCGCCACCTCCTCGCCGAGCGCCCTCAGCAGGGCCGCGCGTCGCTGCACCTCGGGATCGACGGCCACGCGCGGGCGCGAGTCGCCCTCGGCCGTCGCGGCTTCGCCCTTGGCGGCCCGGGGGCGCGCCGGCCCCGTGCGATAGGCGTGGCGAGAGCCGCACACCTGGCAGAGGATCTGCTTCGGCTCCGTGCCCACCATGGCGACGATGCTGTGGGTGGTCGTCGCCCCGCACTTGCCGCACCAGGCCTCGACGTCCGCGCCGACCTTGGCGCCGCTCGTGGGCGCGGCGCGATCGTGGGGTGACCACGACACCCCGGTGATGCGCCGCTGACCCGGGGCGCCCCCTCCGGCGACGCGATCGGGAGTGCTCTCGGCGGTCGTCGCGTGCGTCTTGGGGAGCAGCGAGCCCAGGCGCTTGAGGTCCATGACCCGCCTTCCGAGCAGGCGATCGGCGCGCATCTGCTCGCCGCCTGTCAGGGACTGCATGAGCGCGCGGTACCGCAGCGAGAGCCGCTCGATGGCCTCGAGCGCGGCCGCCACCACGTCGCGTTCGTCTTTGCGCTCCTGGGCCTGGTGAACCTGGAGGAGGGCGTCTCGCAGCTCGTCGTTCAGTTGCTCGATCGTCGGGGCGTCCACCGCGCGACTATTTCCCATGCCTGCGCTCGGACTGCAATGGGGAAGACGTTCATTGATGAAGGCGACGAAGGATAGCCACAGACAGGCCGTCACGGTACTGTACGCGCCTTTCCTTTGGGAGAAAGACTCGGATGTCGATGAAACCAGCCCGCCCCCGTGCTTTCGTCGCCCTGTTCGCTCTTCTGGCCGCCTCGCCGGCGCTGGCGCAGACCGCCGCGGCGCCGGGTCCTGCGCCCGCGCCGGACGAGGAGCCACTGCCTCCGTCGCTTCAGGTGCCGAGGCCGGGGCCGCCTCCGCCGATGGCGGCGACCAGCGCAGACTTCGAACCCGTGGCCCCCCGAACGGCCGTGCCGGACAGCTTCCTGCCGTCGCTAATGGGCCCCATCGGCCTCTATCACCTGTCCACGGCCGAGGTGGGGCCGGTGAATCACCTGCGCCTTGCGCTGCACTTCGACTACTTCAAGAGCTCCGGCTTCCTCGTCTCGGGCGACGAGAACTCCCGCCTCGACGGCTCCTTCTCGTTCGGCTACACGCCGCACGAGTACCTCGAGCTCTTCGGCGCCATGCTGACCTCGAGCAACCGCAACAAGCGCTCGGCCGTCGGCGAGCCGCCACGGCGCGACCCCGAGCTCATCAAGTCCTTCGGCGATCTCGTGCTGGGCGCCAAGACTGCGGTGCCCGTCGCGCGGGGCATGACCCTCGGCTTCGAGCTGGGCTTCCGATTCCTGTCGTCGATCTCCGACCTGTCCGTCTCGCCGAGCTCGACCTCGCTCTGGCTCGGACCGCTCTATACGTTGGACCTCCGGCCCATCAGCGGCGCGCCCTTGCGCATTCACGCCTCCGCCAATTTCTACGTCGACAACTCGAAGAACCTCATTGACTTTTCCGATGCGACGATCTCGCCCTTCACGCGCGAGGTGGCCTCGTTCGCCTACGGCATCGCTCAGAGCCGCTTCCGGTTCGGCCTCGGCGTCGACGTGCCGCTCGAGCAGCGCACGGCGCCCGTCCCGCTGGATCTGTTCGGCGAGTACCACGCCGAGGTCGTGACGGCGAGCGGCGACGCCACGTTCAAGGACCTGTCGCCCAAGAACCGCGACCAGCAATGGCTGACGTTCGGCCTGCGCGGGCGCGTGCTCCACGGCCTCACGCTCGACGCGGGCGTGGACATCAGGCTTCGCTCGGTCGGCTATGAATACGGGCCGCCGCTGCCGCCTTACCTCCTCATCTTCGGCGTCTCCTACCCCCTCGACATCGACGCCTTCACGAAGCCCATCGTCGTGACGCGCACGATCGAGCGCAACGTCCCCGCGGGGTCGCCGGCGAGCCTCGACGCGCCCGTCACGGGCACCGTCAAGAGCGCGCGCGACGGCAAGGGCGTTCCCAACGCCATCGTCGCGGTGGTCAACAGACCGCGGTCGCGCGTGGGGACGGATCCCGACGGCTCCTTCCAGACCGTCCCGCTGCCCCCGGGGCCGGCGCTCCTCGACGTGAGCGCGCCCGGCTTCGAAGCCGCGCGCGTCACGGCCGCGGTCATTCTGGGGCGGCCCGCCAAGCTCGACGTCACGCTCACGCCTCGGGTGGCCACCGGCAACGTGCGCGGCAAGGTCACGGACGCGAAGGGCCAGCCGATGCCGGCGTCGCTGCGCTTCGCCGGGGCGGAGGCCTTCTCGGCGCAGGCGGACGCGTCGGGCAACTTCTCGGCGGCGCTGCCCGTGGGCCCGTACCGCGTGATCGCCGAGATGCCGGCCATGCCTCCCAAGGAGGTCCCGCTCGACATCGTCGAGGGCCAGGACAAGACCCTCGACATCGTCATGCGCAGCCCCAACGTCAACGTCACGCTCGTGGGCGACGTTGTGACGCTCAAGCAGCCCCTGAAGTTCAAGGGCGCAGCGCGGCTCGACCCGAAGATGCAGGCCACGCTCGACGGCGTTGCCGACCTGCTGCAAGAGCACCCCGACCTCCGCACGCTCAAGGTCGACGTCTACTGGGACAGCAGCGCTGGCGCCAAGGCCAAGCCGCTGACCGACGCCCAGGCCAAAGCCATAAAAGACTACCTCGTCAAGACGGGCGTCGCCGAGGGGCGCGTCGAGGCCACGGGTCACGGGTCCGACAATCCCCTCGTGCCCAACATCGGGCCCGTCAACAAGGGCAAGAACCGCCGCGTCGAGCTGCACGTCGCCCAGTAGCGTTTCTGCAGGGTGACGTCCAGGGCGGCGGGCGCGCCGCCCCGGCGGGGGTTATAATGAAGTTGTGAAGGAACTCCTCGAACGCCTCAACAACGTCGGCTTCGAGCGGACGCGCCGAGCCGTCGCGGCCCTCGCGCTGAGCCTCTTCGTCTTTCTGTATCTCCTCGTGTCAGTGAACCCACCGAGCGACGAATGGCGCCTGGCCTTCCTCGCGATGGCCGGGTGCTACAGCGTGGCCTTCATGGGTGTCGCCGCCGAGTGGTTCTGGGGGCGCTGGTTCGCCACTGGCCTCGGCTGGTCGGGCGTCATGGTCGGCGTGGCATCGATGGTCATGATCGGCTGGTCCCCCGTGCTCGGGATCTACGCGGGGGTCCACGGCCTCGTCGTCCTCACCCTGTCAGGCAAGAAGATGGCGGAGCGCTTCGACCTCCAGCCCGCCTGGCGCGAGCGCTACGGCATGGACGAGTTCGGCGTCGCGCGGTTGCGCAAGACCGTGACGCGCGCGTCGGCGTCGTTGCCGAGCGTGATCTTGTGGGCATTAGCGCCCAAGGAGCCGGGGCAGGGGATGCTCGTGGCGGCGCTGGCGCTGTTCTCGGGCCTGTCACTGGTCGGGGGTCTGCGCGGCGTCTTACGGTTGCACACCTGGGGCATGGCCGCCCTCGGCGCCTCCGCGCTGGGTCTCCTCGCCGGGGGTGTCGCGGGTCTCACCGCGCTCGGCCTTAATCGCGAGCTCCCGGGGACCTTCGGTCTCGCCGTCCTCGCCTCGGGCCACGTGCCCCGCGCGCTGACCGGAGAGGCATCGGGCCTGATCGCCCTCTTGGGCGCCGCTTTCGTCGCCACGGCGCTGTTGCCGTTCGCGGGCCCCGCCGCGCGGTTCCTCAGAGCCAGCCGCTAGAGCTTCGCCGGCGCTCTTGAGTCAGCTAAGGGCCCGATAACCCAGCGGAGGGATCCCGATCACTCGTCGTCCGCGCGGCTCCCGCGCACACTCGAGATGAGGGCCGCGCCACCTCTCGACCAGGATCACGCTCGGTAGGCCCTCGTATCGATCGTCAGCTGCGTTCCGTGGCCAGGGCAGAGCCGGGTGCACGCCTTCTCGCCGGGGTTGAGCCTTCGGGAGGAGCAGCCCGTCTGCCGGACCGTCTTGCGCGGCGTACTTTGGCCGCCCGCGGACCAACCGACCTTCGTCGTCGGCGGGCGCCAAATCGTGGCAACGTCCGCGGGCATCGTCGTGGCCTCGTCAGCGGGGGTCGTCGTGGCCGAGGCCGACACGGACGGTCGAGGACGCTTCGAGCTCCGCCTGAAGGAGCACGGCCCCTACACGGTGTCGTTCACCACCTCGATCTCTTCCTCTGCCCCCGCGCCGGTCTCCGCCTGCGCTTCCGCTTCCGCCTTCGCTGCGATCACCATCAGCCCATGCGCCACCAAGCGCATTGATCTCATCGCGCACCTTGATTCGGCGCTCCTTGCCCCGCCCCGCCACCGCCCCCTCACGCCACCAGCTAACCCCGCTACTCGGCTCGCACCTCGCGACAATTTCCGCGCTCTTCGGGCCGCGAGTTTGCGCTCGCCTCCCCGTGGCCTCCGCCCGCCTCCGAACCAATAGGGTGCTTCGACGGGAGGAGGTCAGCGGGTCGACCGCTGCCCAGCGGAGGCCCCGGCTCGCCGATCACTCTAACGAATCCCCCGGCTCTGCCTGGCAGAGCCGGGGGATCTCCCGGTTACGCTAGGCCGAAGTTCCCCGAGTCGGTAGACGTAAGCCTGGGAAATTCCTCGCGGACGAGGAATTTC
>DATKFB010000458.1:0-6134 GCA_035544435.1 Polyangia bacterium | reverse complement strand
GCGCAGCGCGGCTTAGCCGCGCGAAGCGAGGGGGCCCGGGGGACGCGAGCGGCAGCGAGCCGCCCCCCGTAAAGTCAATTCGCGCACTGGAGCGCGAGGACCGTGATGTTGTCGGTGCCGCCGGCTGCGTTGGCCGCCTCGATCATGCTGGAGACGGCCGTCTCGAGATCGGTGGCGCTCTTGACCAGCTCGAGCAGCTTGGGATCTTCGACCATGCCCGACAGACCGTCCGAGCAGAGCAGGAAGGTGTCGCGGTCCTGGATGTCGTGGGCCAGCACGTCGACCTGCACGTGCTCGCGCATGCCGAGCGCGCGGGTGATGACGTTCTTGTGCGGGAACTTGCGCTGCTCGTCCTCGGACATGTTCGGCTTGGCGTCCTTGTAGTCCTCGAGCAGCGAGTGGTCGCGCGTCATCTGGAGAATCCCGGTCGGGCGGATGCGGTAGCAGCGCGAGTCGCCCACGTGCGCGATGTAGAACTTGTCGCCCACGATCTGGCCGCTCACAATCGTCGTCCCCATGCCCTTGTACTTCGCGTCCTGAGCGGCGGACTGGAAGATGCGCTGGTTGGCCATCTTGATGCCGACGACGAGCCGGTTCTCGACGTAGGACAGGTGGCGATCGAGCTTGTACGGCCAGGTCGCCTCCTCCTCCTTGCTGCGCGTGAAGAACTCCTGCATGACGTCGGCGGCCATCTTCGACGCCACCTCGCCCGAGGCGTGGCCGCCCATGCCGTCGGCCACGAGGAAGAGCTGCTCGTCCTCGATCAACGAGAAGTAGTCCTCGTTGTGAGTGCGCTTCATCCCGACGTCGGTCTTGGCGGCGTAGCGAATGCGCATGGTCAGGAACCTTCCAAGGTAATGGCGGCGTCGGGGGGCGTCAATTCGGGGTTTCGATCTTCCCGGAACGGTGCGCCCCCCGCATCGGAAAGTTGGACGGCGCCGCAGGAAGTTTCGTTGACACCCGAAAATGGTGCGGGTAGGGTACTGCTCAAATGTCTAGTCCCACGACGACGAAGACGCAGCGTGCCGCGCTCGTGGCCATCGGCGACGAGGTGCTGCGGGGCGAGGTCGCCAATTCCAACGGGACGTTCATCGCCGATCGGCTCTTCGAGGCCGGCTTCGAGGTGTGCGAGCAGGTCGTGGTCTCCGACGATCCGGCCGACATTCGCGCCGCGCTCGTCCGGCTGCGCACGCACGTCGACGTGATCGTCGCTACGGGCGGCCTTGGGCCCACGGAGGACGATCGCACGGTAGACGTCGTGGCCGATCTCTTCGGGACCGGCACCGTGCCCGACGAGCCGTCGCTCGGCGCCATGAAGAAGCGCTTCTCGACGCACGGCTTCGAGCTGACGCCCAACAACCTGCGCCAGGTCCGCATCCCCGTGGGCTCGAAGGCGCTGCCCAACAGCGCCGGGATCGCGCCGGGGTTCGTCGTGCGCCTGGGCGGCGCCGAAGCGTTCTTTCTTCCGGGCGTTCCGCGCGAGATGGAGCGCATGTTCTTGGACGAGGTGGCGCCACGGCTGCAGCGGCGCATGGTCGAGGCGGGCGTGCCGCGCGCGGCGGTGCGCACGTGGCACGTCTACGGCATGGGCGAGTCGCACATCGATCATCGTCTGGCGGGTTTGCTGAACGGCGTCGAGGGCGCGACGCTGCACTTTCGCACGTCCCACCCGGTGAACCACGTCAAGGTCGTCGTGCGCGGCGCGAGCGTCGAGGACGAGCAGGCGACGCTCCAGGGCATCGAGGCCGAGCTGCGCAAGCGCATCGGCCCGGGCATCTACGCCGTCGACGGCGAGAGCTTTCCATCGGCGGTCGCCAAGGCGCTGCGCGCGCAGGATCCGCCGGCGACGCTCGCCATCGCCGAGTCGTGCACGGGCGGGCTCGCGGGCGAGCTCGTGACGAGCGAAGCGGGCGCCTCCGATTTCTTCCGCGGCAGCATCGTCGCCTACACCGACGAGGTGAAGACCGGCGTGCTCGGCGTCAAGCCCGAGACGATCACGGACTTCGGCGCCGTGAGCGAGCCGGCGGCGCGCGAGATGGCCGAGGGCGCCAAGCGCGTGTGCGCCTCGTCGGTCGCGGTGGCCATCACGGGCATCGCGGGACCGGGCGGCGGCTCGCCGGAAAAGCCGGTGGGGACGGTCTGCTTCGCCGTGTGCGGCCCCGGCACGACGCGCACGTCGACCAAGCTCTTCGCGGGCAACCGCGAGCGAGTGCGCGTCGCGGCGGCCTACTACGCCCTCGATCTGGCGCGCCGGTACTTCGACACCCGCAAGCGATGACGGACACGCCCTCGCTTCTACGCAGCTTCATCGCGGTGCCCTTGCCCGGCGCCGTTCAGACGCAGATCGCGGAGGCAGCGCACGCGCTCGCGCGCGAGCTGCCGCAAGAGAGCATCAAGTGGTCGAAGAAGCCGGAGAACTTGCACGTCACGATGAAATTCCTGGGACCGGTCGCGCTCGAGCGGCTTGAGGCGCTGAGCACGGCCATGAATGGCGCGCTCGCGGCCGTGCCGCGCTTCGGCTTCGGCGTGCGCGGGTGGGGCGCGTTTCCTTCGGAGCGTGACGCCAAGGTGCTGTTCGCGGGCGTGGACGACGAGCGCGGCCTCGCAGCCGTCGCCGAGGTCGTCGAGGCCGTGTCGGAGCGCTTCGGGTTCTCGCGCGAGGCGCGGCGCTTCACGGGCCACGTCACGATCGGGCGCAGCAAGGCCGGCGTCGACGCGCGCGCGGCCCTGGCCGCCGGCGCGGCGCGCGCCTTCGGTGAGGTCGAGGTCACCGAGGTTCACGTCTACGAGAGCCGCCTGGGCCAGCCCGGGGATGCCGGTTCGACTTACGTCTTGCGACATCGGGTGCCCCTAGGCGCCCGCGTCGCCAACTGATAACGACAAGGAGAAAACACGATGGCGACCGACAAGAGCGAATCCAAGACCGAGGCGAAGGACGTGAAGGACGCAAAGGAGGTCAAGCTGGCATCGGTCCCGGCCGCGGCGCCCGTGGCGGCCGCGCCTCCGCGCGACGACAAGCGCGACAAGGCCATCGACCTCGCGGTCTCGACCATCGAGAAGCAGTTCGGCAAGGGCAGCATCATGCGCCTCGGCGAGAACATGGCCCCGCCCGAGGTCAAGGTCATCCCCACGGGCTCGCTCGGCCTCGACATCGCGCTCGGCGTGGGCGGCCTGCCGCGCGGTCGCGTCATGGAGATTTATGGGCCGGAGTCCTCGGGCAAGACGACGCTCGCGCTGCACGTGGTCTCGCAGGCGCAGAAGATCGGGGGCATCTGTGCGTTCGTCGACGCCGAGCACGCGCTCGACGTCGGCTACGCGCGCAAGCTCGGCGTGCGCACCGACGACCTGCTCGTCTCGCAGCCCGACTGCGGCGAGCAGGCGCTCGAGATCACCGAGATGCTCGTGCGCTCGGGCGCCGTTGACGTCATCGTCGTCGACTCGGTGGCGGCGCTCACGCCGCGCGCCGAGCTCGAGGGCGAGATGGGCGACTCGCACGTCGGCCTGCAGGCGCGCCTCATGAGCCAGGCGCTGCGCAAGCTCACGGGCACGATCTCGAAGTCGAACACGCTGGTCATCTTCATCAACCAGATCCGCATGAAGATCGGCGTCATGTTCGGCAACCCCGAGACGACGACGGGCGGCAACGCGCTCAAGTTCTACGCGTCGGTTCGCCTCGACATCCGCCGCGTTGGCGCGCTCAAGGACGGCGAGAAGGTCGTGGGCAACCGCACGCGCGTCAAGGTCGTGAAGAACAAGATGGCGCCGCCGTTCCGCGAGGTCGAGTTCGACATCCTGTACGGCGAGGGCATCAGCCACGAGGGCGACATCGTCGACCTCGGCGCCGAGTGCGGCGCCGTCGAGAAATCGGGCGCCTGGTTCGGCTTCGAGGGCGAGCGCATCGGCCAGGGCCGCGAGAACGCCAAGCAGTTCCTCCGCGACCACCCCGACGTCGCCAAGAAGATCGAGGCCAAGGTCCTCACCCACCACGGCATCAAGCGCGACGTCGGCCAGGCCGCGTTGGCGGCGACCGGCAGCGGCCACGGCGCGATCGCGGCGAGCGCGGGAGCGACGGTTCATGCGTTTTCGCCGCAACCGAAGCCGGTGTCGGAGAAGCGCGGGCGGTAGACGCGGGGCGCGTCTGGGCGGCTGAGCTGGTAGTTCAGCAGACGGCAAGGCGGGATGAGGCAAACGAGATTCTTCGCCGGTGCGTTCGTGGTCGTGGCGACGCTGCACGTGGCACCCGCCGCGCATCGCCTCGTGAGGGGTGGCCCTGTCGCCGCCATGCACGCGTTCGATGATGCGCTTGAGGTCTCTCGCCTCTTCTCGCGTCAGGGTGAAGGGTTTGGCGCTCATGGCATCTGGCCTCGCCAGAGTGCGTCCGCGGTGATGCCCGGCCCCCTCAAACGATAGCGCGAAGAACGTGGACGGTCTGCTCTGCCTGGCAGGTCTGAGCAGCGGCTGCTGACTGCGACCTCACGCCCAGCCCGCTGCCTCCACCGTCGGGCACGCCCGAACACCCCACTGGCGAAGTGTAGGCGTCGCGTATACGATCGGGGCATGGCCTCCAAGAAGCCTGCGCCCGAAGGTCCCATCGAGGTTCCCGACACCATCTCCATCCTGCCCCTGCGAAACTCGGTCCTGTTTCCGGGGTCGATCATTCCTATTGATGTAGGGCGGAAGAAGTCGGTGAAGCTCGTCGAAGAGGCCATCTCGAAGGAGCGGCCGGTCATAGGCATCGTGACTCAGCGCGACGCGCGCACGGAGGATCCGGGGCCGACAGACCTCTACATGGTCGGGTGCGCGGCGCGCATCCTCAAGGTCATCAAGCTCGCGAAGGACAACTTCTCGGTGATCCTGCAGGGGGTCTCGCGCATCCGGCTGGTCGACGTCAGCAACCAGGACCCGTTCATGACGGCGCGCGTGCAGCCGCTGCCGGACCTGCCCGTGACGGACGTCGAGCTCGACGCCCTCGTGATGAACCTCAAGGATGTCGCGAAGCGGGTCATCAAGCTCATGCCCGAGCTGCCCAAGGAGGCGAGCGCGCTCGTCGACAGCGTCACCGAGCCGGGGCAGCTCGCCGACCTCATCACGTCGAACCTCGACGTGCAGGTCGACGAGAAGCAGGACGTGCTCGAGACGTTCGACCTCAAGACGCGCCTGCGCAAGGTGCTGCAGTTCCTCTCGCGCCAGCACGAGGTGCTCAAGGTGCGCGAGAAGATCAACAGCCAGGTCCAGGAGGAGATGGGCCGCAACCAGCGCGAGTACGTCCTGCGCCAGCAGCTCAAGGCCATCAAGGAGGAACTCGGCGAGATCGACGACAGCGGCGGCGATCTCGACGACTTCCGCGAGAAGGTCACGGCCGCCAAGATGCCGCCCGAGACCGAGAAGGTCGCCATGAAGCAGCTCGAGCGGCTCAAGGTCATGCAGCCCTCGTCGGCCGAGTACACGGTCACGCGCACGTACCTCGAGTGGCTCGTCGAGCTGCCCTGGTCGGTGTCGACCGAGGACAAGCTCGACATCCAGGAGGCGCGCGATATCCTCAACGCCGATCACTACGACCTCGAGAAGGTCAAGAAGCGCATCCTCGAGTACCTGGCCGTCCGCAAGCTCAAGAGCGACAAGAAGGGGCCCATCCTGTGCCTCGTGGGGCCGCCCGGCGTCGGCAAGACGTCTCTCGGGCGTTCGATCGCGCGCTCGCTCGGGCGCAAGTTCATCCGCATCTCGCTCGGCGGCGTGCGCGACGAGGCCGAGATTCGCGGCCACCGCCGCACCTACGTCGGGTCGCTGCCCGGGCGGCTGATCCAGGGCATGAAGAAGGCCGGCTCGCACAACCCGGTATTCATGCTAGACGAGATCGACAAGCTCGGGCACGACTTCCGCGGCGACCCCGCGGCGGCGCTCCTCGAGGTGCTCGACCCCGAGCAGAACCACAACTTTTCGGACCACTACCTCGAGGTGCCGTTCGACCTGTCGAAGGTCATGTTCGTCGCGACGGCGAACATCATGGATCCGATCCCGCCCGCGCTGCGCGACCGGCTCGAGGTGCTCGAGCTGCCCGGCTACACGCGCGAGGAGAAGCTCAACATCTCGAAGCAGTTCCTCATCCCCAAGCAGCTCGAGGAGCACGGCCTCTC